>NZ_VOXR01000025.1:0-40923 GCF_013420645.1 Acinetobacter sp. C15 | reverse complement strand
AATGTCAACGATGTATAACCGGGTGCCGAATGGCGCCTTAGCAGAGGCTTGAGCCGTGTGCTGGGAAACTCGCATGCACGGTTCTTAGGGGGTTGGACGTAGGTAACTGCGTCTGACTACCCGACAACCAAATGCGACCTTGGGCGTTAGGACGCAAGAACTGGCTGTTTGCGGGCTCGCTGCGTAGTGGTCAACGAGCTGCCAATATCATGACTTTAATCCAGTCAGCAAAGCTGAATGGACTGGATCCGTATGCTTTTTAAGTGATGTGCTGAAAAGGTTACCGACACATAAAGTGACTCAAATAGAAGAATTACTGCCACACTGCTGGAAACCTGAACCGAATTAAAAAATAGCGATGGGGTTTAGCGGACGCTTACTGATCAAGTTTAGGGTCTGTTGACATTTCATAATGGTAGCCAAATAAAGATACAAGCTAAGGCAACAGAATTTTCATAGCTTTGCTTTAGCTTGTCATAGCGTGTGGCAATTCCTCTAAATTGCTTTAATCTAGCAAAGGCATTCTCAATTAAATGCCTGATTTTATAAAAATACCGATCCACATGATCATTATTTGAAAGCGTATTGGATTTCTTGGGAATATTAGCTTGAGTCCCCGTTTTTTCTATCTGTTCTCTCAAGGATTCAGAGTCATACCCCTTATCGGCACAGAGAATTTCTGTCTCATTCAGATCTATGCTATTAATTAATTTCGGTGCCACTTTTACATCATGGGTCGTACCATCCTCTATCAAAAACTGAACAGGGTTCCCATGAGAATCAACTGCCAAATGAATTTTAGAACTATTTCCACCGATACTTTTTGAGATAGCCTGATCCTTGATTCCTGTAGCATGCTGATGAGCCCTCACATGGCTAGCATCAATAAACACCCACTCTAGATCAGCATCAGATGAAATTAACTTAAATATTTTTAATAACTTATTATCTTTCGACCACCGGGAAAATTTCTTGAATATGGAGTTTGGCTTTCCGAAGGCAGCAGGTAAATCCCGCCACGGGCAGCCTGTACGGATTCTATAAAGAATAGCTTCAATAAAATTTCGAAGATTTTGTTTGAGATAAATACGAAAATTACGGAAAATGTTTTCTAACTTAGCCCAGTGTTGATCAGTCAATATTGTACGAGGCATAGCGAGGAGTAGATTTGGTTTGGCGATTAAATTCTACTTTTTCGCTATTTTTTTTGCACAGTAAATGTCAACAGACCCTAATATTTATTGTTCTATTTTTTAATTGAGGTAACCGACTTCTTCTAAGTAAATCAAGTAATCCAAATTGAACAGGAAGCTCCTTCTAAAGATAATTATTTAGATCATGAATCTGCTAAGAAGCATACGCTCTATAATCAAACCACTATTATGAGCGTATTCGTTATCTTCCAATTGCCTTCAGCTTAACCCAAACCCTTAACCAGAAAGAAACAGCCCACAATCACCAATAACACGGCGAAACATTTTTTCAGGATTTGTGGCGATAATGCATGTGCTGTTTTCGCCCCAAGTTTGGCAGTAAAGAAACTCATAATGCTAATACCAAGAAAAGCATAAATATGAACAAAGCCAATAGTATTGGGCACATTCACCTGCGCCTGCATCCCAAAAATCATAAATCCCAAAGCACCGGCAACTGCAATGGGGAAACCACAGGCTGCAGATGTGCCTACTGCCTGTTGCATGACCACGCCATAACGGTTGAGATACGGTACGGTCAAGCTGCCACCGCCAATCCCAAAGATGGCTGAAGCAAAACCAATTCCCGAACCTGCAGCGATTTGTTGACCGGTTGAGGGTAAGGTTTTCCCCTGCTCTACCGGCTTTTTGCTACCTATGAACATGGTATACGCTACCCAGATCAGAAAGATTCCTACCACAATCTGCAAATGTAAGCCTGAAATTAAACCGGCAATCCCTGCACCGAAAAAGCATCCAATGGCCATAGGCGGAGCTAGATGTCTAAAGACTGGCCACAGCACTGCCTCGTTCTTATGGTGCGCCATCAATGAACTGATAGAGGTGATCACAATAGTTGCTAGCGATGTACCTAAAGCCAAATGCATAATCACATCCGGACTATAACCCATCTGCATAAACACGATATATAACAGTGGTACAATGATTGTTCCGCCACCGACCCCAAACAGCCCAGCGGCAAAACCTGCGCATGCCCCGATAATTAAAAAAATGATAATTTCCACGAAATACTGACTGAATAATTTGAAATTAAAGACAAGGCGCCTTAAGCAAGTTCCAGCTCACCAACCTGATGATAGGCACGATTAAAATACACCAGACCATGTTCTTGCTGACTGTGCTGAATGGCCAGCACACGGCACATAAAAATGCTATGCGTACCCACCTGCTGAATCTGCTCAATCTCGCAATCAAAGCTGGTCAAGGCATCTGTTAACACCGGCGCGCCGGTTTCCAGCTCAGTCCAGGTTCCATATTGAAAGCGCTCTTCAGACTTCATTTTGGAAGCAAAGACATTGGAGATCTGCTGATGCTGCGCGCCTAGCACATTCACGCTCAAGACTTTATTTTCAATAAAATGGGCGTGTGAACGTGAGGTCTGATTCATGCAAACCAATAAGGTCGGTGGTGTATCGGTTACACTACACACGGCAGATGCGGTAAATCCATGCACACCAGATGCCCCAGCCGTGGTCACCACATTGACCGCGCTGCTGAGCAAAGACATGGCATTTCTAAAGTCTGCTGCTTCAATCATCACCGGATTCCTTCATTTTCTTGGGTTATGCTTGAAATGGTTGTTAAGCGGATGGGCCAGATGTTTTCCATCCATTCCCATCAGCTCTGCCACATGATGTACCTGCGCGTTAAGCACTCAATTCTTGACGCACAATATCGGCGCCAGCGCTTAAAGCACGCAGTTTACCTTGCGCCACCTGACGTGATAACGGCGTCATACCACAGTTGGTCGATGGATAAAGCTTGTCGGCATCGACAAATTGCAAGGCCTTACGCAAGGTATTGGCCACTTCTTCTGCGGTTTCAATCTGGTTGGTGGCCACATCAATAGCGCCAACCATGACTTTTTTGCCACGGATCAGCTCAATCAGGTCCATCGGTACGCGCGAGTTCTGGCATTCCAGCGATACAATATCAATTTTGGATTGTTGCAATTTCGGGAATACGGCTTCATATTGTCGCCATTCAGTGCCTAAGGTTTTTTTCCAGTCGGTATTGGCTTTAATGCCATAGCCATAACAGATATGCACGGCGGTTTCGCATTTCAGTCCTTCCAGTGCGCGTTCCAGTGTGGCCACGCCCCAGTCATTGACTTCATCAAAGAACACGTTAAAAGCAGGTTCATCAAACTGGATAATATCGACCCCAGCGGCTTCGAGTTCCCTTGCCTCCTGATTCAGGATTTTGGCAAATTCCCAGGCCAGTTTTTCACGGCTTTTGTAATGACCATCGTACAGGGTATCAATCATGGTCATTGGACCCGGCAAAGCCCATTTAATTGGCTGAGTGGTCTGGCTGCGTAAAAACTTGGCATCTTCCACAAACACCGGCTGTTTCCGGGCCACCTCACCGATCACCGAAGGTACGCTGGCATCATAACGGTTACGAATACGCACCGTTTCCCGTTTTTCAAAATCCACACCTTCGAGATGTTCAATAAAGGTGGTGACAAAATGCTGACGGGTTTGTTCACCATCACTGACAATATCAATCCCGGCCAGTAACTGTTCATGCAGTGACAGGCTCAAGGCATCCTGTTTGGCTTCACGCAGTGCATTGCCTTCAAGTTTCCACGGCGACCAGAGTTGTTCCGGTTCCGCCAGCCAGGACGGTTTCGGTAAGCTGCCTGCGGTTGAGGTTGGGAGTAAAATGCTCATCTCTAATCTTTTATCTCTATACGTTGAATTAATATACGTTGAATTAAGCAGCGTTGGTTGCTACGGCGTAGCTGGCAGCCCACTGTTCCAGAATGTGCTGATACGGTTTGATAAAGTGTTCTTCTGTCCATTTGCCCTGTTTTACGGCCAGCTGGCTACGTTCGACACGGTCATAGACAATTTGCGTTAAGGAATAATCCGGGTACTCAAGACTAGGTTGATAGACCTGACCAGCAGTCGAGTTGGCATTGTAAATTTCAGGACGATAAATCTTCTGGAAGCTTTCCATGGTGCTAATCGCGCTGATTAATTCAAGATCGGTATAATCTGCCAATAAATCACCGCTAAAATAGAACGCCAAAGGTGCAGCACTATTTTCCGGTTTAAAATAGCGAACAGTTAAACCCATTTTTGCGAAATAATGATCTGTTCTTGAGTATTCATTTTGCTGATATTCAACCCCTAACACCGGATGAATATTGGCGGTACGATAATAGGTTTTGGTGGTCGATACGCTCAGGCAGATCACCGGCTGTTTATTAAACTGTGACTGGAACGCCTCGGAATTCACCACGTACTGATACAGCTTGCCGTGCAAATCACCAAAGTTGTCAGGCATTTCCCCGGCTTTATGGCCTTGGGACAATAAAAGCACGCTAAAGTCATAATCACGCACATACGATGAAAAACTGTTTCCGATCATGCCTTCAATACGCTGATTGGTACGATGATCAACAATCGTCGATTTCAGCATTTCAATGGCTGGAAAGGCGTTACCATTGCCTTCGACATCAAGATCTGCAGACACAATATCAATTTCCAGTGAATAACGGTCACCCTTCGGATTATCCCAATGTGCCAAGGCATTAAAACGGTTATTGATCATGCGCAGCGTGTTACGCAGGTTCTGTTCACGGCTTTCGCCACGCGCCAGATTGGCAAAGTTGGTTGTTAAACGGGTACTGTCCGCTGGTTGATAGTTTTCATCAAAACGAATACGTTTAATTGAACATGCAAACTGTTGACTCATCTGTTCCACCGCTTTAAATATCTAAAAATAAAAATCTGAATGTCTTTCTGGTTTTAGTTATACGTGAACCCTAAGATGAATAAAAATGATTTAATCTAAGTTAATAGTGAATTAAATTCATGTTTTGATTTGAATAGCGTTATTTAAGGCGAAAATATAGAAAAATAGACTGCCCTATGAGTCATCAATCGAGTCCAATTTTTCTTGCTGGAAAAAGGCCAAAAAGCTAGATTTAGAATCAAAATAGATTTTTTTAATTTTAATAAAAACAATTATTTATAATTTTTATTGTAGCTAAATATCTTCACATTTTGTTGAAGAAAATGAGCTTCTTGATGGAATAAAAAATTGGCTCGCCTAAATATTTGGATCTGGTCTGTTTAGGTCAAACGGCGCTTATATAAAAATGTCTATAAAAGCATCAACATGAATTTGGCTCAGTTGAAGATGAGGAAAAATCAAGGGGTTTAGCTTGTAAATGATCAGTGATTTACCTTCCTATTAAACGAATAGATGCAGTGTTCTTCTGTAGCCCAATTTCCTTGAGAAACGACTTTGCGACTTTCAGCTTCTATAAGAAATGAAAATTTAAACCGGCTCAGCTATACTGTTTAAAATATAAGCAGAATATTGAGATCAGTAAAATAAGGAAATATCTGATGACTTTTCAAAAAACAATTTTGGGGCTAAGTTTAAGTTGTGTACTGGCACTTATGTATGGCTGTACCAAACCGGCTTCTGATCAGGCTGAAACTGAAGTCAGTACTTCTGAAATCACATCGGATTCAAATGAAACTGCCAAAGCCAGCCCAGATTTTGATCTGAATAACATCCCCATTTCGACCGCAGTGCTTGGCGAGTTTCCTTATATTGAGTTACCACAGGGTTATCGCTATCAGAATGATGAAAATCGAAAGTTTGAACGTGTGCCGTTTTGGACAGGACATGACTTTCACTGGGTTGAAGGAAAACTGTTTAGTTCGGGTATTAGCGCTGAATCAGATTATAAAGAAGGCAGTTATTTAGAAATACAGCGTAATCTTGATGCGGTAATTAAACAGCTTGGCGGTGTAGGAGTTGCCAATAGTCAAATCCCCAAAGAGCTTGCCAATAGTCTGCCTGATGCCATTCGGGTGCAACATGGTTCAGGTTTGGCTGATATTTATAATTACCCTGCGCAAACGTATGTGATTCGACAAGCGGATAAAAATATTTGGTTCCATTTGGCGCAATCTGGCAACTATATGGGTTTAATGGTAGCGGAAAGTCGGCCCTTAAACATCACTGCCAAAGCACTGACGTCGAGTGCACTGAAACAAAGTCTAGATCAGAACAGTAAAGTGAGTGTGCAAATTAACTTTGCCACAGATCAAGCCGAGATTTTGCCAGACTCACAAGAACAAATGGACCAGATTATTGCTTTACTGAAAGATAATGCCGATTTAAAGCTTGGCATTTATGGACATACTGATAATACAGGTGATGCAGCACATAATTTAAAACTGTCTGAGCAACGTGCGCAAGCTGTAGTTGCTGCCCTAACTAAAGCAGGCATTGATACAAATCGTCTGACAGCCAAAGGTTTTGGGGATACTCAGCCTGTTGCAGATAATGCGACTGAAGATGGTAAGGCGAAAAACCGTCGGGTGGAGTTGGTGAAATTATAAAAGTCTAAATACTAAAAAGACCGCAATATAGCGGTCTTTTTTACATCTTTTTATAAATGGTATCACGGCGGTCAACGTCTAAGACAAGCACCACAATTTTGGCGTCAATGACTTGATAGACTAAGCGATACGCGGTTTCAGCTTATCAAACTTTTAAGTGCGGTTTTTGTGAACTCGAACTCTTAAGTCATCTAAAGTTATCCTGATAGTGTCTTCACTTTTCGCTTTTTCTGCTAGTTGTAATAAATAAACCTCATCCATAACACAATCTTTTAATATTATTTTTGTATTTTCCAAAATGCGATTTTGACGATCAGGGCTACGACCGTCTAAAAATTCTGGTATTTTTTTACCATATTTCATAAGCTCCAAATAGGATGTTCTTCCCAATTATCAGGAAAACCCATTGCAACACGCCAATTTTCATCTTTCACAATAGGTTTTAAGAGTTTATTCAATTGATTGCACCACTCTGAATCAAATCCTGTCGGTCTTAGCAAGGTTTTTAAGATTAAGAGTACATAGAAGATACGTTTATTCGTCGGTGTAATCGGTGATTGCCAATTTGGATCTTTGTCAGCTTTAGATTTAATTGCTAATTCTTTATTCCATAACCGTCCATGATGGGCACAAATATTTCTTACATAGGTCAATATATGCAACCATTCAGCTAATTTTTCATGATGCAAAGAAAAATACTGTGCGATTGCTTTCTTATCTTCTTTATTATTTGCCTTATTATTTATTAAACCACTATATAAAAATGACAATAGATCTCTTTCATAAATCAAAAAACGATCTTCTTTTTGGTTGATATTTGCACTCCAGATTTCTTGGCATTCATGCATAATCTGCGGATGAAATACATCGATTCAAACAAGCTTTCTGATCCTCAGTTCAAGCGATACACGGGCATCTCATGGTCAACCTTTGATTTAATGGTTGAGCAATTGAAGAAACATGTCCCTGCCAAAGGCAGACCGCCCAAGTTAAGCCTGGAAGACCAGGTTCTGCTCTGTCTAAGCTATTGGCGTGAATACCGAACATTGTTCCATGTCGCAACAAGTTATGGCGTGTCAGAGCCCACAGCCTCAAGAATTGTCCGTCATGTTGAAGACTGCCTGATTCGGTCCAATCTCTTTAATTTATCCAAAGATTTACCCGAGGGCGAAGGCATCGATTGGAATGTTGTGATCGTGGATGCCACAGAAATTCCAATCCAAAGGCCTAAAAAAACAGAAGAAAAGCTATAGCGGCAAGAAAAAGACCCACAGCTTCAAAGTACAGGCCATCATTCATTATCAAACTCAAAAAATCCTGAGTTTATGTACGAGTCGTGGTGCCGTACATGATTTCGAACTCTTCAAACGTAACTTGAATCAGATTCCTGCAGGTGCATTTATCCTTGCGGATAAGGGTTATCAGGGAATTTATACAGTGTATCCAAATAGCTTGTTGCCATTAAAAGCAAAGAAGCGCTGTAAACTGGATTCCGAACTAAAAATCTATAATCAGGAAATCAATAAAAGAAGAATTGGAATTGAGCATGTATTTGGCAGTTTGAAAACCTTCAAAATTCTTGCTGAGCGATATCGCAATCGAGGCAAAAGACTAGCATTAAGATTCAATCTAATTGCTGGAATTTATAACTTGGAGCTGAGTAAAAAATGACTTATGAAAGAAATCTATTGAACCAAAACTTAAAACTTCAGTCAGCATCCAGATTGGGATTTGAGGAAAACCATCATAATTTTGTTGAAAATGCTGGATGAACGTATCTTTAGAGCGTCCAACTTCTTTGTTGCATGTTTCTACAAATTTTCTATGGTTAAATTTGGGATAAAAATTTTGTGCATTGTAGATACCAAATGCACCATATTGATGACCGAGATAATACGTTAATTTCGTTCGTAAAAACGTTTCTATAATTTCGATAGCACCGAATATTTGTAATCGTAATTCAGTATCAAATTCATATAATTGCACAATTTTTTCAAACGAAGTGCCCGGCTTGAATCGATCTAAGACATTATTTCCTGACCTTATTCGGTAAGGATACCAATATGCACTTAAGCGATAATAACCATATTTTGCCAATATTCCTTCAGCCCAAGCAACATTATGAATACTCAATCCTTTAGACTGTAGATGATGCACTTGCTCAGCATATGATAAAGGCTTTTTATTATAAGGTTTTAACATAATTCACTAAAATCGAGGCATAAAAAACCGCCAAGGTTGCGCGGACTTCAAAAGAAGAACTAAGCGTGGCGGCTGTATTAAATACATAATAGCGACAATTGTCATTATTAGCAAGTTATGATCAAAAACCGCCCTTAGCGACGGTCTTTTTTATATCTAATCTCCTCTACCCCCTATTTATTAAAGAGGTGAGGAACAGCATTCCGCAAGGGGAGAATTTTTAAGCCACAGGTGATAACCTAAACAACATCTGCCATTGTTCATGAACCTTTTACTTCTCAAAAATCACTCTTAAATCCTCCGTCATCCCTTGGGCGGACTTAAACTCGCCTTGCTGGTTTTTCCACACCATTGACGGCGTGGCAAAGAAACCATATTTAGCCATCAGTTCCTGATTGGCATCTATTTTTGCAGCAATATCAGCAGGGATATTCTTGGTAATTTTTAACTTGTTTTGCCCTTTGTTGGCATTGTAACTGGTAAATACCTGCTGCGGATTTTTAGCCATCAGCATGGTCGCCACTTGCCCGCGGCTCTCATCACGAATGACTGCCACCTGAATATGTCTAAGCTGTACCTTCCCCGCCTTCACCCACGGACGTGCCTTTTGCCAGAAGGTATGGCAATACGGACAATTCGGGTCTGAAAATACATATACAATCCGCGGCGCATCTTTTTGTCCATCCTGAATCCAGGTGGAGTTCTCCAGACTTTTCCAGACATCATCCAGCACGGCGTCTTTAACATGGGTTTCAAGCGCTTTGATGGTCAGGTTCTCACCCTTGGCATTGTGCAAATCGCCAATAATGTAATATTTCTGGTCATTGGAAATAAACACGGTCGCCGGACTTTGCTGCATATGCCCGGCCCATCCGGTCATTTGCTCTGGCGCTTCAATCTGCTTGATAAATTTAAAGCCTTCCTGCTCAATCTGTTTTTTCAGATCAGTTTGGGCAAATGCTGTTGTATTTAACAGCAGCAGGAACAACGCAGCGGGATAGATCATTTTCATAAGAATTTCCTGTTATTTTGAAGATGGAGCAGAAAGATCGTTGATATAGCGACGCAGCATCGGCTGGGTCAGTTCTCCCATATGCCGATGCACGAGCTGTCCTTGCGCATTAAAGAACAAGGTGCTTGGCAAGCCGTACATATTCATCTGGGTGGCCATGTCACCTTGAGGATCAAACAGGACATGCTGGAAATTAAAACCATGCTGACGCAGATAATCCTGTACCGTGTCAGTCGTTTCGCCCTGATTCAGCATTACAAAATGAATGTCCGGATAATCCTGCTGGGCCTGATGTAAAACCGGCATTTCCCGGTGACACGGCGGACACCAGCTGGCCCACAGGTTGATGACGGTCGGTTTGCCAACCCAGTGCTGTAGCGGCACCTGTTGCTGCTGTAAATTTTGAAATTGCAGGTCAGGATACTGATTCTGCTGTGGTAAAACCGTTTGAATACCCCAGTTCAGACAAAGCTGGATCGCAACAAATAGCGCGATCAATATCGCTTTAGGCAGATTGGCCAATGCCCGGTTTTTCCATAAAAACCACCCAATGCCGGCAATCAATCCGCCATAAAAATGAAAGCCTTTGTCCTGAATTTTGATTATATCCAGTGGTGTCGCCAGATAAAGATCGGCATGCATTAGTACAAAAACCAGTCGTGCGGCAATTAACCCCACCCAGAATGACGTCCACAAGCTGTCACTAAAGATGCGCCAGCTAGGTTCAGGCCATTGCTGTTTGTGTCTGAAATATCGCCCTGCCCCATACACCAGCACTAAACTGGTGAGCAGCAGCACCATCTGCCACGGCAACATTAGTGGGCCCATATGCAGCGCCGTTGCAGAAACCATCATGGCGTGTTCGCCTGCTGAAGTTGCTGCAAGCGCTGAATAAGTTGGGTCGCGGTAAAGGTGCCGGTTAAACGTAAAGTACGCTGTTCCTGCTGCTGGCTGTCCAGGAAAATCATGGTCGGTGGGCCAAGAATCTGCCAGTCACGCAGTAATGCATCTTGAGATGGATGATACTCGGTTAAATCCAGTTTAATCCGCACCACATCCTGCAAGGCTGCCTGTACATCGGTACGTGGCAGGACTTCATTTTCTACCGGTTGACAGGCCACACACCAGTCGGCATAGACATCAATCACGATACTGCGTCCACTGTTTTGCTGTAGCAGCTGTGCCAGTTCCTGCTGGGTATGCACCTTTTGCCAGCTGAGTGTTTGTTGGGCATGGACTGCACCCATCTGCTGAAGGCCATGTTGAATATGCCAAATACTAATAGCGGTCATGGCCAGCGCCAGTACAATAACGCCAACACGCGAAATTTTCCCTTGCAGATGTCTGCGGATTAAATCGAAGCAGTAAATCGCCAGTGCCAGGAAAATAATGCCCATCAACAGGAAATAGGCCACAGTCGGCAGCAATGGGCGGGCGAAATAAACCGCCAGCGCCAGCATTAAAAAGCCGAAACTGAATTTCAACCGGTCCATCCACAAACCCGGTTTCGGTAAATATTTGGCGCCAAATACAGCGGCAATAAATAAAGGAATCCCGAGGCCCAGACCCAGTACAAACAGATAGGTCGCGCCAAGTACCGGCTGATCCAGTTGCGATACAAACAGCAAGGCACCGGCCAAAGGCGCACTCATACACGGACCTACAATCAGCGCGGAAATCATCCCCATTAACGCAGCACCGACCAGCGTACCGCCCTGCTGTTTTTGCTGCCATCGGTCCAGTCGTTGTAATAAACCTTGTGGTAAGGACAGCTGATACACCCCAAACAGGTTCAAGGCAAACAGGATAAACAACACCGCAAAGATGCCAATAAAGATCGGGCTTTGGAACCAGCGCTGGAAACTATAGCCCAGTTGTGCAACCGCCAGTCCCATCACCGCATACACTGCGGCCATACCCAGCACAAAAGCCAGCGCAATCAACGCAGCACGATAACCACGATGACGCTGTACCAGAATACCGGACAGAATTGGAATCAGTGGCAAAGAACAAGGTAAAAAGGCCAGTAAAATACCAAAACCTAAAAAAATCAGCAGATTAAAAAATAAATGATGTTCCGAGAGTAAATTGAAAAAATACTGGTCATTGTTCCATTCAGATTGTAATGATGCGGTGGCTGCCGTTTGTGTCTCGCCTGCGATTTCACGGGCCGGCACCGGATTAGACGCTACGACTGAAATTTCTGAAGCTGCGATAGCATCGGTGAGTTTTGTCGGCTCTGTATTCTCTTCTACGGCAATCGCTTCATCTTCAATTACATTTGCTTCTACTACAGCTGGTGTGGTTGTCAGCGCTGTTTTTTCAGGCTTACTGGGTGCTGCTTCAATTTTAGCCGGTGCATCCAGCGCGACCGGTTTGGCAGCGCTTAATAAACGCCGTTCGCTTGAAGGTGCATCTGACTGGGGCAACAAGCCTTGCGCATCGGTCTGAATGGTGGCGCGTTGCACCGGATAACATAAACCGCTTTCGGCACAGCCCTGCCACTGAATTTTAAATTGCTGGTTTGGCGCGACCTTAATTGTAGTCTTGACCTGATGATAATGCACCTTGGTCTGGCCAAAGGTCGGATCGTTCTTATCTTCCGGGACTGGCAGCTGTAATTTTAGCGCACCGGCATCGCTACGCACCTGCAGCTGATCATGATATAAATAATAATCCTCGGCGATGGTCCAGCGCAGTTCCGCCTGATCATCACTAATAGAACGCGCCTGAAACTGAAACGCCTGATCGGGTGGCAAGAACTCCTGCGCCTGTGACCAGACTGGCCAGAATGCACAAAGAACCACAAGCAAAGCACTTACACGCGTAATCATGACGTCCATTTTTCTGTAGAAAACCCGATTCATTATTAAAAAGATTAAATTAAGAGAACATTAACATAGCTCATTATTTATAAAATAGGATTTCAGGTGGAGAGTAACTATGTTTGTGGTTCTGGTCGAAGATGATCCTTATATTGCCCAAAGTATCTGTTCAGCGCTGGACTATTTAAATATTTCAGTTGAGCATGTGGCTACTGCGCGTGCTGCCGATTATTTTATCCGGCAAAGTGCGGTCGACCTGTGCCTGCTGGATTTGGGCCTGCCCGATCAGGATGGTCTGGAACTGCTGCAGCAGTGGCGTCAGGATAAAATTCATCTGCCGGTACTGGTTCTAACTGCCCGGCATCAAACCCGGCAATGTGTAGAAGCCTTAAATCTGGGGGCCGATGACTACCTGACCAAACCCTTTGAACTGGATGAGCTGATTGCCCGTATTCATGCGCTGGCACGGCGTAATCGAGGTTTTTCTTCCAATCTGTTACAACTGGGCGATTTGCAGTTAAACCGCGATACCCAGGAAGTGACGTTCCAGCAGCAGCCGGTGACTCTGTCACGGCGTGAATACAGCCTGCTGGAAACCCTGATGAGCCATCCCAACCAGATTTTAAAAAATGAACAGCTGCTCGATAAACTGTATGGCTATCAGGACAGTATCGAGAGCAACGCGCTGAATGTGCATATTTATCATTTACGCCAGAAACTAGAGCCGCAGCTGATTCAGACCATTCGTGGTGTGGGCTATATGTTTAAAGTACCGGAAACCGAGAGCTGAATATGCAGAACTACAGTTTAAAATGGCGGCTGGTCAGCATGTTTATGGTGGTGTTTCTTAGCCTGTGGAGTCTGGTGTTTTGCTGGCTGTATTATGATTTGCAGCAGCGGCTGCAAGATACGCTGGATCAGCGCCTGTTTGCCTCTGCACAAATGGTGGCGCGGCTGATTCAGCATTTGCCGCTCCAGGAAATTAATCCTGACTCCTTAAAACAGGTGGCCGAACAGTATCATGCGCAAAACCTGATTGCCTGTGAGGTGTCGGTGTTTAGCTCGGATATTACCCTGGGACCCTATGTGGTGGCCCGTACCCGCGGTGCGCCGGCACAGCTGACCGGGCAGCAACCGGGCTTTAGTACCTGGCAGGAAAATGGTGTGGAATGGCGCAGTTATGTGCTGCGTAAAGGCGATATTCAGGTGGTGGCCGCAGAACGGCTGGTGCTTAGAGCGTCGTTATTGCAACAGATTCTGCAATCGGTGCTGATTCCGCTGGTGTTATCGCTATTGATCTGTATGGCGCTGGTGATTCATATTTTGCGTAAAGAATTCCGCCCTTTAGATGATATGGCCCAGCAACTGGCAGATAAGCAGCATTCGCTGTCAGATGCCGCGCATTATCTGCAACATCTGGATGCGCGCAAAATTCCCAAAGAAGTCCAGCCTTTTGTCGATAATTCCAATCAGCTGATTCAGAATCTGCATCATAGTCTGGAAAATGAAAAACTGTTTACCGCCTATGCCGCGCATGAACTGCGTAGCCCTTTAACCGCAATTAAAACTCATGTACAACTCAGCCTGATGATGGTTGAACAGAATCCGGCGCAGGCCAGCAAGCTGATTGAAAACCTGAAACAGGCCGAAAACAGTATCTGGCGCTATCAGCAGTTGCTGGAACAGTTGTTATTACTGAGCCAGACCGATCATGACGCTGCGCAAGCCGCCCCAAATTCGGAAACCACCGAAGTCGCACCAGTTTTGAGGCAAGTGATGGAAGAATTAAGTCCGGTTTATCCACATTTAAACACTATCTTGCAGGTCGATTGGGAAAGTCTGCAGACCCTGCAACTACCACCGCTGAGCTTGCAGACCATCCTGAAAAATCTGCTGGAAAATGCCCTGTTACATGCCCAAGGCTTAAGCCGAATTGCAATTGCCATGCATGATCAGCAACTACTGGTACAAGATGATGGTCAGGGGCTGACTGGCGCTGAACTGACCCAGATGACCCGGCGCTTCTGGCGTAAATCTGCCCAGCAACAGGGTCATGGTTTAGGGCTGGCTTTGGTGAAAGCGCTGCTCCAACATCATCACTACCAGATGGATTTAAGCCTGAACCCGCCTCAGGGTTTAAGCATTCGCATTCGGCCGGAGCAACCCTCTTCCACGCTCAATTAAAGGGTTGATGCTTGGGGACTAGATTAGAAGCTATATCTTAAGCCCCAAACCGTCTGATTTTTCTGTTTGATTTTACTGCGGTCATAGCCACCCAGAATGAAGTCGGAAAAGACATTCACATTCGGCGCAACTGCATAATCCAGCCCGACCGAGGCAAAACGAAAAGCGGTATCGGTCTGGGTATCTAAAAATTCCTGACCTTCATATTTGCCGGAGTCATTAAAATAGGAACCTGCAACGGCCAGATTTCCAGTTAATTTGTCGCTGAGCTGATGGGCATAGTTCAGGCTGACATAGGTATCGCCCTGATTCATATACACCACATCATATAAATAGGTCGACACGCCGAAGGTTAGTGTAGCTTGCTCATTCAGGTTTTTACTGACACGCAGGCCCAGTTCATTGGAGGTGGTGCTGTCCCCACCCGGATAATAATAGGTCGCATTCCACAGATCCCAAGTGAGGCCTTTAAAATCTGACACATGCCCGACAATAAAATCATGTTCCATTTTATCGGTGCTGTATTGCCGGCCTTGTTGTAAATCGCGGTATGAATAACCCAGTGTACTGCCCCAATAAGCAGCGTAAAAATTTCCATAGCCCAGGGTTAAAGAGGCCTGCAAAGCCAGGTCTTCATTTTCTGGTGCATTGGTCAGACCGCGCGACACATATTTAGATACTGCGGTCAGCTGACCAGACACATCAATAGAGGAAGAGGATGCATCATTGGCCCAGCTGGACATGCTGATACATGACAGACACCCGGCGGCGACCACCGTTCTTGTAAATGGAATCATTGTTTTAAAATTTAACCTGATTGAATGTAAAAATCCCAGCCAACCATCCGACCGTGAGCTGTGCGGATGGTTGGATATGTGATTTTAACTAAGAAAAAAGGATATGTATAAAAATGCACATCAAAATGATCTAAGAGATCAAAGCGTTCTGTTGCGGCTAGATTGACCGGACTGGCGTATTGGCCCGGTAAAATGGCGCCGTAGATTTGGCCAGCGCCGGTTTGGCACGAATATGATCGGCCAGTTTTTCGGCCATCATAATGGTGGTGGCATTCAGGTTGCCGGTAATAATCAGCGGCATGATGGAAGCATCAATCACTCGCAGGTTTTGCAGCCCATGTACCCGCCCGTAGCCATCGACCACCGCCATATCATCTTCACCCATTTTGCAGCTGCAAGATGGATGGAACGCAGTTTCAGCGTGGTTACGGATAAATTCGTCCAGCTCGGCATCGCTTTGTACCTGTTTGCCCGGGCTGATTTCTTCGCCGCGATAGGCATCTAAAGCCGGTTGATGCATGATGTCCCGGGTAATGCGGATGGCATCACGGAACTCGCGCCAGTCCTGTTCGGTACTCATATAATTGAACAGGATACTTGGATGCTGAAACGGATCTTTGGAGCACAGTTTGACCCGCCCACGAGATGGAGAGCGCATAGAACCGACATGCGCCTGAAAACCATGCTGCTGAATGGCATTACTGCCATTGTAGTTAATAGCGACCGGTAAAAAGTGATACTGGATATTCGGCCAGGCAAACTCATCGGAGGTGCGGATAAAGCCACCGGCTTCAAACTGGTTACTGGCACCCACACCCTGACCTAAAAACAGCCATTCTGCGCCAATTTTTGGCTGGTTATACCATTTTAAGGCTGGATATAAGCTGACCGGTTTTTTGCACTGATACTGTAAATACATTTCCAGATGATCTTGCAGGTTTTCGCCCACGCCCGGTAAATCATGAACCACCGGAATCTCCAGGCTTTTTAGATGCTGGGCATTACCGACACCGGAACGCTGCAGAATTTGCGGGGAAGCAATGGCACCCCCACAGAGCAACACTTCTTTTTTAGCAAAGACTTGGAGTGGCTGCGCGGTACTTTGTCCCTGAAAATATTCGACGCCTATAGCCTGCTTGCCATTAAATAGAATTTTATTGGTCATGGCATGGGTGCGAATGGTTAAATTCGGGCGCTGTCTGGCCATATCCAGATAACCACGCGCTGTGCTGGAACGGCGTCCCTGCGGGGTTACGGTACGGTCCATCGGACCAAATCCTTCCTGCTGATAGCCATTTAAATCATCGGTACGTGGATAGCCGGCCTGCACCGCAGCATCGACCATGGCATGAAACAGCTCGTTATTTCCAGCTTTCGGGGTGGCGACCCGTACCGGACCGCTGTCGCCATGATAGTCATTGCCGCCAATATCACGGGTTTCGGCCTTTTTATAATAAGGCAGGCAGTCGGCATAGCTCCAATGCTCCAGTCCTTTCAAACTGGCCCATTGTTCCAGATCCATCGCATTGCCGCGGATATAACACATGCCGTTAATCAGGGAGGACCCGCCCAAGCCTTTACCACGACCACATTCCATACGGCGGTTATTCATATACGGTTCCGGATCGGTCAGATAGGCCCAGTTATAACGCCGGCCCTGTAAGGGATAAGCCAGCGCGGCAGGCATCTGGGTACGAAAATCCAGCCGATAGTCCGGCCCACCTGCTTCCAATAGCAGTACCGTCGTATCCGGATCTTCGGTTAATCGAGCCGCCAGCACATTCCCGGCAGAACCTGCGCCAATAATAATATAGTCATAATTCATGCAGCATGATCCTCCCTTAAGCTGAAAATACAGATTGGAAAGGACTCAGTTCCACCTGAACCGATTTGGTCTGGGTATAGTGCTGTAAGGTCACCAGACCATTTTCACGGCCAACACCGGACTGTTTATAGCCACCAACCGGCATTTCTGCCGGAGATTCGCCCCAGGTATTCAGCCAGCAAATCCCTGCCTCAATCTGATGAATAATGCGATGGGCCCGGCTTAAATCTGGACTGACCACACCGGCAGCCAGACCATAGGTGGTGGCATTGGCTCTGCGGATCACTTCATCTTCGCTGTCATAGCTTAAGATGCTCATAACCGGGCCAAAAATTTCTTCCTGAACAATGCGCATTTCATCATGACAGTCGGTAAATACCGTGGGTTCAACAAAAGCCCCGTGCGCAAATTCAGCTGCCGCTGCGCGCTGTCCACCTGTTAACAGACGGGCGCCCTGTTGCTTGCCCAGCTCAATGTAATGCAATACTTTTTCCATATGGGCAAAGCTGGACAGTGGTCCGAAATTGGTGTTCGGGTCTAAAGGCTGCCCCATCCGCACATAAGGAATGCGCTGCAGAATCTTTTCTTCAAAAGCAGTTTTTAAAGCAGCAGGAATAAACACCCGGGTTCCATTGGTACACACCTGTCCAGAGCTGTAGAAATTGGCCATCATGGCGATATCGGCAGCCAGATCCAGATTGGCATCTTCACAGATAATTAACGGTGATTTTCCACCGAGTTCCATGGTGACTTCTTTTAAGCTGGACGCCGCCGCCTGTGCCATTACTTTTTTACCGGTACTCACACCGCCGGTAAAGGATACTTTGGCAATCTCCGGATGCTCAGTTAAATAGCTACCCACATCGCCACCACCGGTCACCACATTAAAGACGCCGTCCGGTACTCCGGCTTCACTATAAATTTCGGCCAGTTTTAACGCGGTCAGTGGGGTAATTTCACTGGCTTTAAACACCATGGCGTTGCCTGCGGCCAAGGCCGGTGCAGATTTCCATAACGCAATCTGGATTGGATAATTCCAGGCGCCAATACCGGCCACCACACCCAGCGGTTCACGGCGGGTATAAATAAAAGAACTTTCTCTTAATGGAATTTGCTGGCCTTCGAGCGCTGGTAAAATGCTGGCATAATATTCCAGCACATCTGCCCCGGTCACAATATCGACGCTCCGGGTTTCACTTAAAGGCTTGCCACTGTCCAGGCTTTCAATTTCTGCCAGCTCATCATTGCGTGCCCGTAAAATGGCTACGGCCTGATTTAAAATGCGTGAACGCTGCATGGTGGTCATGGCTGCCCAGACTTTTTGTCCCTGTTTGGCAGACTGTACTGCCCGATCAACATCGGCCTGGTTACATCCCTGAATGGTGGCCAACACCTCAGCATTGGCCGGATTAATACTTTGGAATGTTTCAGAGGATGAAGCATCGACAAACTGACCGTGAATATAAGGTCGTTGTGTATTGAATTGCATCAATTGGTTCTCCTCGTAATTTAGTGAATATTGAGTTGCTGACGGATATAGTCGGCACAAATCTGAATAGGTAAATCGGCATCCAGTTCAGTGGTCATTAAGGAACCGCGTAACCAGAAACCGTCAATCAGTGCGGCCAGACCCTGCGCGGCGCGTTCAGCCTGCTCGCGATCCAGCTGTTTGGCAAACTCATGCTTGATATTGGAATGCAGGCGATAATGGTTGACCTGCTGCAAACGGTGCAAGTCAGGTTGATGCATACTGTTGGCCCAGAATGCCAGCCAGGTTTTCATGGCGGCTTTATCGGTCTGTTCGGCCGAGAAATTGGCACGCACAATCGCAATCAGGCGCTGCTCCGGGGTGTTTTCTGCAGCGTTTAAACTGGCAGAAATGGCATCGCCCAGCTGTTGCAGCAAATAACGCATGGTCGCTTCAATCAGGCCATGCTTGCCCTGAAAATAATGACTGATGATGCCTGTAGACACACCTGCCCGCTGGGCAATCTGGCTGATAGATGCTTCAGCAAAACCCAGTTCATTAATGGCAGATAAGGTGGCATCAATCAGCTGTTGACGACGAATCGGTTGCATACCAACTTTAGGCATAAGATCGACCTGACTAATAAAAATCATGCACAAGGCAAGGTAACATATAAAAACGTTATTTTAATTGAACGTTCAATTAAAATAAATTATAGTCCCGTCTGCTTCCTGATGTACAGCTCAGTTTGTTTTTCATTTGCAAATGTTTGTAATGAGAGCCATGCCTATAGTCTGGTTAAGCCAAAACACACTGCGCTGTAGATCCGAATTAAAAAATATGGTCACAGATTTATGCAAAAGAAAACTGAACAGACGACCGATAGTCTGAACAAAGTTGTCTTTTTTCTTTCGGCAACACTCATCCTGCTGTTTTCGCTGGTTACGATTTTATTTAATGACCAGGCGAATCAGCTCATTACCCAAATCTTGAACTGGGTCAGCCGGACCTTTAGCTGGTATTACCTGCTGGCGGCCACCTTATATCTGGTCTTTGTACTGTTTATTGCCCTGTCGCGTTATGGCGATATCAAATTAGGTCCCAAACATTCCAAGCCGGAATTTAGCCTGCTGAGCTGGTCGGCAATGCTGTTCTCGGCCGGAATCGGGATTGACCTGATGTTCTTCTCGGTGGCCGAACCGCTGTCTCACTATATGAATCCACCTGTCGGCGAAGGCCAGACTTTTGAGGCTGCGCGCCAGTCAATGGTCTGGACCCTGTTCCACTATGGATTAACTGGCTGGAGCATGTATGCCTTGGTTGGCGTGGCTTTGGGTTATTTTAGTTATCGTTATAACCTGCCGCTAACCATCCGCTCGGCGCTTTATCCGATTTTTGGCAAGCGTGTTAATGGCTGGATTGGACATAGTGTTGATACCGCGGCCGTTTTGGGCACCATTTTTGGTATTGCCACCACCTGCGGGATTGGTGTGGTTCAGCTCAACTACGGCCTGCATGTACTGTTTGATGTGCCAGAAAACCTGCTGATCCAGTCGGCGCTGATTGCCGTTGCAGTCATTATTACTGCAATTTCAGTGGCTTCTGGGGTAAATAAAGGCCTCCGGATTCTGTCTGAAGTCAATATTTATGTGTCGATTGGTCTGCTGCTGTTTATTCTGGTGATGGGCAATACCGAGTTTTTACTGGCAGCGTTAATCCAGAACTTTGGCGACTATATTAGCCAGTTCCCGCAACTGTCCTTAACCAGTTTTCCGTTTCAGCAACCGAAAGAATGGATGAACAGCTGGACCCTGTTTTTCTGGGCCTGGTGGATTGCCTGGTCGCCATTTGTCGGCCTGTTCCTGGCGCGAATTTCCCGTGGCCGAACCATCCGTGAATTTGTGGCCGGTACCTTAATTATTCCCCTGCTGTTTACCCTGACCTGGCTGTCAATTTTTGGAAATAGCGCCCTGCACAGCGTAATTTTTGATGGCAATACCCAGCTGGCCACCACCGTATTGGCCAATCCGGCACATGGTTTCTATGACCTGCTTGCCCAATATCCGTGGTTCCCATTTCTGGCCGGCGTCGCTACCATTACCGGTTTGCTGTTTTATGTGACTTCTGCCGATTCAGGCGCACTGGTACTGGGGAATTTCACTACCAAATTTAGCAATATTGAACATGATTCGCCGCGCTGGTTAAGTGTCTTCTGGGCACTGGCGATTGGTTTACTGACTTTGGCCATGCTGATGGCCAATGGTGTGACTGCGCTGCAAAACACCACCATTATTATGGGGCTGCCTTTTAGCTTTGTAATTTTCTTTGTGATGGCGGGTTTGTACAAGTCATTAAGACTGGAAGATTTTCGTCAGGCCAGTACCAGCATGAATGCGGCACCTGTAGTCGGTAATGTCGACATCTTTAACTGGAAAAAACGCCTCAGCCGGGTAATGTTACATGCCAATTTATCGCAGACCCAGCAAATGCTGGAAGAGGTCTGTAAACCGGCAATGCAGGCGGTGGCCACAGAATTCATCAACAAAGGCATTCAGGTCGATCTGGCGGAAAAAGTCCTGGATGATGAACCGGAGCTGTCACATCTGGATTTAACCATTCAGCTGGATGAAGAAGAAAACTTTGTTTACCAGATCTGGCCAATCCGTTATGACACGCCCAACTTCAGTTCACGCGGCAAACGTACCAAGAAATACTATTACCGTCTGGAAACCTATCTGTTTGAAGGCTCGCAAGGCAATGATCTGGTGGGTTATAGCAAGGAACAGGTCATTAATGACATTCTGGATAAATACGAGCGCCATCTGATGTTCTTGCACATCAACCGGATTAGTCCAGGCAAGCGCCCGCTCTTTCCAGACCCGGATCAATAAGGAATCTGTAGGATGTCTGAATCGCTTCACGCCTTTGCACTGTTTTTCTCATTATTAAACCCGTTTTTAATGAGTATTTATATGCTCGGCATTATCCGTAATTCCGAGGCCCGAGTGTTTAATCGCGCCCTGATTCAGGGCAGTTTAATCAGCTTTGTGGTGTTTATTATTTTCGCCAAAACCGGTGAAGCCTTTTTTCATGATGTCCTGCATGTCCGTTTTGAATCTTTCCAGATTTTTGGCGGGATTATTTTTCTGGTGATTGGTTATCGCTATGTGTTTGAAGGCGCCGATACCATTGGGGTGATGCGCGGTGCGCCACATCATTTGGCCGGCACCATTGCCATGCCGTTTATGATTGGCCCGGGAACCATCAGCGCCGCGGTCATTACCGGAATTCAGCTAAGCCTGTGGCAACTGGTGCTGGTGATTTTTGTGACACTGTTTCTGACCTGTAGCCTGCTTATTTTAATGAAATATGCACATGATCATTTGCAGCATAAACATTCCAATTATATTGATTTGTATGTCGATATTGTCGGGCGTCTGGCCGCCTTGCTGATTGGGACCATCGCCATTGATATGATTGTGACCGGTGTCAGCGGGATTATGCAGAGCTAAAATAACCTGAGTTCGATGAAATCCACTTAGCCTTTTAGCATATTTTGGAAAGTTGGCTTATTGGGGTTCAAACAATAAAGCAGATTTCCAGAATGGAACGATCATTTAGCAATAAAAATATTTGAAGAATCTAAAACCGGATTGATGAAATAAAATGACAATAGTCATTGCTTCAGACAAGCTTAAAGCTGACTTTTTCAACCTGGTTTTTTGGTGGTGTTTCAAAAAGTATGCTGAAAAAAACAGGTTGGCTTTTGATAAGATAGTGAGATGCAAATAACACTAGAAATCAAATGTCCAACCTGTCTAAGTGACAGTATAAAGAAAAATGGCCTCAAACTATATGGCAAGCAAAACTATCAATGTGAATAGCCACCAAAATTCTAGACACACATAATCATCTTTTGATGGGCCTTTTCATAATCTAATGGAGAACGCTGACCATTGGAACCATGTCTGCGTTTTGAATTGTAGAACATCTCAATATATTCAAAGATATCCGACCTTGCTTCAGTTCTGGTCGCATAGATTTTCTTTTTAATTCGTTCCCGCTTTAATAGCTGGAAGAAGCTTTCTGCAACAGCATTGTCATGGCATGAGCAGTGTACTGCGCAAGTCGACGACTCATACTACTTTCAAGATTATGATGCTTGAGAAATGTCTGCCATTCATGACGGGTGTATTGGCTGCCTTGGTCAGAATGGATTAGGACTTTGTTCTTTGGGTTTCTTCGCCACAAAGCCATCAATAACGCATCTAAAACCAGATCTGCCGTGATTCTGGATTTCATAGACCAGCCAACAACAAGACGTGAAAACAGGTCAATCACAACTGCGAGATATAGCCACCCTTCATAAGTGCGGATATAAGGGTGAGATTCCTTTGGTCTACTCACCCCTATATTCAAACAAATTCAGGCTGGGTCTATACCGCCTTTATTATTGATGTGTTCTCACGAGCAATTGTTGGATGGAAAGTATCTACACGGATGAATACAGATATGGTACTCGATGCACTTGAGCAAGCATTGCACGATCGAGGCATGCCAAAGAATGTGATTCATCATTCCGATAGAGGTGTTCAATATCTTTCTATTCGCTATACCAATCGTTTAGAAGCTGCAAATTTACGAGCATCAGTCGGTACAACTGGTGATTCATACGATAATGCTCTGGCTGAAACGGTGAATGGCTTATACAAAACAGAGGTGATTGAATATTTAAAAGCAGATTGGCAAGGTTTAGCAGATGTACAACTAGCGACACTCAACTGGGTAGATTGTTTCAATAAAAAGCGTGTACACAGTGCACTGGGTTATGTATCGCCTTTTGAGTTTGAAGCAATGTACTATGATAAGATTAACCCGTTAGGTCAGGTGGCCTAACTTAAATAAAAAAGTCTCCGACAAACCCGGTACGGTTCAGATAGGCTTGTGCAACAAAGCCATACAGATGTAAAAGAAACAATACTATAACTTTACACTAGTTCTATCTGCGAACCTTTGATTTATACTAGCCGGATAACATCACCGGCTTTAAATCAGTTTAGCGACTTTATGAACTTAAAGAAAAATAAAAGACAGCTTGTCTGGGGTTTAAATCTGCTTGCATCGATGATGTATGGCAGCTTTGCTCATGCGCAGAGCATCAGCTTTCAGGACGCTGAACGTCAGTTGTTGCAAAATTCTTATAGCAGCCAAGCCTATCAAAGTCTGGAACAGGCTTCAAAACTTGAAGCTGAAGCAGTGAAAGGTATAGGTCTGCCACGAGTCGACCTGAATGTTCGTGCGTATGCCTTTCATAATGAACTCGATCTGCCTTTGGGTGCATTAAAAAATAATTTAGAGCAATCCTTAACGGATGGTGTAAATAATAGAATTGATGAACTGAACTTAGGGGGGCTGGCTGACCCGCTAAAAAATAGTCTAAGACAACCTATTCAAAATGGGGTGGGCTTAATTCCTGATAGTTCGCATGTCGTGCTGGATGATCAGGTAATTCGCCCGACGATTTCAGTCATGATGCCGCTTTATACCGGTGGGCTGACAAGCAGCGCTAAAGAAATCGCCAATATTCAGGTCGGTCGTAGTCAGCTCAGCAACAAACAGCAGCAAGACACGCAGCGTTTTGAACTGATTCAAAGTTATTTTAATGTACAGCTCCAAAAGCAACTGCATGCAGCTGCGCTGTTTAATCTGAATGCCATGCAGCAGCATTATCGCAATGCCTTAAAGATGGAACAGCAAGGTTTTATCAGTAAAGGGCACCGCATGCAGTTTGAAGTGGCACGCAATAATGCCGAGCGCAGCCAGCAAAATACACAGGCCAATTTGAATGCTGCCCTGTTCCAGCTGAATAATCTGCTTCAGGAAAGTAGCATCACCGAACTTTCGACGCCTTTATTTGTCAATAAAACCGAGCCACAGGCCTTAAATCATCTGCTGAAAACCTTTAGTCAGAACTCTGCGCTGATTCAAAAAATGCAGCTGGATACTCAATTAGCTCAAGCCAATGTCAAAGCCCAGCAAGCAGCTAAAAAACCGAATGTTTTTGCTTTTGGCGAATATAGTCTGGATCAAAATGAAAACTGGATTGTCGGAGTTGCCGCACGCTATAACCTGTTTTCTGGGATCGATAAAAACAAAAATATTCAGGCTGCCGAACTCAAACGCTCTGCCACAGAACTGCTCACTGCACGCACCCAGCAGGAAATTGAAAATCTGATTTATAAATCTTATAGCGAAGCACTCAGCGCACAGCAAAGTGATGCACTTCTGGCACAAAATTTGAAAGCCGCACAGGAAAATTTACGCATCCAAGAATTGTCCTTTAAAGAAGATATGGGCACCGCCATACAGGTCATCGATGCACAAAATATGCTGAGCGGACTACGAGCCGAAACTGCCTTGAATGCTTACAAATATGTGATGTCACTGGCCACACTATTACAAAGCCATGGCTCGATTGCAGAATTTCCGAACTACATCCAACATACCAACACTCACTATATTCGCTAATGGAGCCGAACATGAACGAAGATCAAAAACCCAATGATCCTGTGAATGAAGCGGCTTCATCCAGCGATACAGAAAAATCGCCTGCGCAACAGGTAGAAACAAAAACTGAAATAGAAAACAACGCGACGACTTCGACCGAGCAACAACAAGCTCCTGAAATCGCTAAAAAGAAAAAATATTTATTGCTCGCCCTGATTCCAGTTCTGCTGGCAGTCATCGCATTTGGATTATGGAAAAGCTACCAACCGGCTCCGCTTGAATTGCAGGGTCGTGTAGAAGCTGAAACAGTTCAGGTGGCGACCAAAGTGCCAAGCCGTATTGAAGAAATTTATGTAGAAGAAGGTCAGCGAGTCAAAAAAGGCGATGTGCTGGTGCGCTTAAACAGCCCGGAAATTCAGGCCAAAAAACAGCAAGCCGCAGCGGCTTTACAATCTGCGCTGGCCTTACAATCGACTGCTGAACGTGGCTCGCAAGAAGAAAATATCGCCAGCCTGTATGCCAACTGGCAATCGCTGAAAGCACAGCAAAATTTAGCCAAAGTTTCTTATGAGCGTGGTGCAAATTTATTTAAGGAAGGTGTGATTTCACGCCAGCGCCGTGATGAATTGTATGCAGCCAGTCAATCAGCGGCACAAATGACAGAAGCAGCGTATCAGCAATACGCACGTGCCAAACGTGGCAGCACCTCGCAGCAAAAGAGTTCTGCCGATGCACAAGTAGATATTGCCCAGGCTGCGCTGGATGAAGCCAATGCATTAGAGGCAGAAACCCAATTAGTAGCACCTGTAAACGGAACGGTGTCTAAAACCTATGGCAAAGTCTCGGAGCTGGTAGCCACCGCAGTCCCTGTGGTCAGCCTGATTGAAGATCAAATGTGGGTGAGCCTGAATATTCGTGAAGACCAATATGCCCCGTTTCAGAAAATGAGCAGTATTGAAGGTTATATTCCCGCCCTAGATAAAACCGCCACTTTTAAAATCAAGCAGATCAGTGCTGAAGGTGAATTTGCCACCATTAAGACCACACGCCAAACCGGCGGTTATGATGTGCGAAGTTTTAAGCTGCATCTTGTGCCCACACCAGCGATTCCTGAACTGAAAGTTGGGATGAGCGTGTTATTTAAACTGAAAGAGACCCTATAATGTGGACGGGTATATGGCGCGAACTGCGCTATCTGCTCCGCGAAAAATGGGATCTGTGTCTGGTCACGCTGGCACCTGCACTGGTGATTATTTTATTCAGCAGCATGTTTGCTCAAGGGAAATCGGATCATTTACCGATTGCGATTATTGATCAAGACCAGAGTGCGCTGAGTCAAAGCATTTATCAACATGTGGCGCTGAATCATACTCTTAAAATTGCTACGATGTCGGAACAAACAGCTGAAATTGAGCGCCTGTTAAATCAAAATAAAATTTGGGGTTATATCCATATTCCCAGCGGTGCAGAGCAACGTCTGGTTCGTGCCCAGGATGCTGACATCAGTATTGCTTTTAACCAGAGTTATTTCAGTATTGGAAATACCATTTCCTCTGCCATGCTGGTCAGTACCCTACAAGCAATCGCTGAATTTAGCGGACAGCAATATCTGGGCAACCGGCTGCCTTCTCTCGAAGCACCGTCACCGCATATTAAAATATCTCCGCTGTATAATCCGCAACTAAATTATGAATTCTATCTGGAACCCTATGTCATTCCGGCAATTCTGCATTTACTGCTGTGTTGTTGTGTGGCATTTTCCGTCGGTCAGGAACTGAAGCGACAGACCTTAACAAGCTGGATTAGCAACTCGTCCATCTGGATGGCATTACTGTCTAAGAACCTGGTCTATGTGGCTATTTTTAGTCTATGGACCTGGATCTGGATGTTCTGGCTGATTGAAATTCGCGGCTGGTTTGTTGCTGGCTCGCTCGCTCTGATTCTATCGGCACAATTTCTGCTATATAGCGCTTATGCATTTTTAAGCAGTGCAGTGGTTCTGGCGACCAAAGATTTAAGTAAATCTTTTGGCATCATTGCGGTCTATGGTGGTTCATCTTTGAGTTTTGCAGGTGTGACCCTCCCTTTAAATAATGCGCCCCTGTTCACCCAGTTTTGGTCCAATATTATTCCGTTTACGCCCTATGCCAAATTACAAACTGAACAATGGGTGATTGGTAGTCCATTGCATATTTCACTGCAAGCTGGATTCATGCTGCTGATCTATGCCCTAGTCTACGCTCTGCTGGCTTATCTGTTTCTTAAAAAAATAGCTAAAGGAGCAGTCCAATGAAATCCCTCTGGTTTTACTATCTGCAAGGCTTCAAGGATATTGTCAGTCACGGCGCGATCTTTACCACGCTGATTCTATCCGTCTTATTTTACAGCTTTTTTTATCCAACCGCTTATCAGGCACAGCAGGCTGAAGCCTTACCGATTATTATTGTCGATGAAGAACAAAGTAACTTAAGCACCCGTATTATTGGTCAGGTGGCACAAAGCCCCAATGTGGAAATTGAGGCGATTACCGGCAATTTTGCCGAAGCTAAACAATGGGTTGAATCTCAAAAAGCCGATGGCATTTTACTGCTACCGGACAATTTATCGCAAAGCTTAAGGCATGGTGAAACAGGCGGCATTGGCCTGTATTTAAGCACAGCCAACTTTTTAGTGACCAAACAAATTGGTCTGGGCTTAGCCACATCGGTTGAGCAAACTTTGGCAGACTATACTGAACGCTTTGGCGAGGTCTCGGACTTTTCACCTGCCCTTTCTGTGCATCAAATTCCTTTATTTAATCCGCTATCCGGCTATGGCAGTTATGTCTTTCCTGCGGTTGCACCTTTAATTATCCACCAAACTATTCTTCTGGGTTTGAGTATGCTGATTTTGGTATATCGGGAAAGAAAAATAGAATTAAACACAAATGCATTGATTGGGATGTGTTTAGCGGTCTTTACTATTGGCTGTCTGGGATGTTTCTATTTATTCGGCTTTAGCTTCTGGCTATTTGATTATCCACGTGGTGGCAACCTGTTCGGGATGCTACTGGCTGTTCCGGTTTTTATCTATACAATAATTGGCATGACCTGCCTATTCGCCAGTTTTCTGGATCTGCCGGAACGTGCGGGTCATGTAATTGTATTCACTTCCATTCCACTGTTCTTTTTATCTGGTGCGGCCTGGCCGCATGCTGCAATGCCTATCTGGATGCAAGTCGTTGGCGAAATCCTGCCTTCCACCCAAATTGTGCAGATGTTTATTCAACTCAATCAGATGGGTGTACCTACAGAGCTAGTCTTGCCTAAATTGCTTTATCTCGGAATGATCGGCAGCTTGTGCTTTTTCTTGGCTTATCGACGTTTAATTTCAAACTGTGGAACTTTCTAGCTTGTATATTATTGAACCTGTAAATAATTTTATGTAATTGCTTTTGATAAATTTAAAGGTGATTGCTTCACTGGTCACCGAATTCAATAATAAATCGGCTCATGGCTAAACGCCAGTCACGAATATAGGAATAGAATCTGGCTATCTATTTGCGTGATACTGGTCTGATTCTTTTTAGTAAGATGTGGCTCAAATGTACCGTCACGATCTCATGGTGCGGTGGTTCTTAATCTCCCCCATGACCGCTATATTAACCAAGGGGGTCAGTTTTACACTGCCGCTAACACGAATTACCCAAATATGTAAGGTAATTCCGCTGAGTCAGAACGAAGCTTCTGGCTCATTTACCCAATCCTGAAGACGTTATGAACAACTCTTCACTTTAATTTTGTAGGTAATCCCAGTTCCTTCGGGAGCTGGGATTAATACATATAAAGCAAAAGCTTAATCATCAAAATAAGGCTGTATTGAAATGATAATCGCTGAGCCAAGTGCATCTGACTTTAGTATCCAATATTTAAAGACCACTATTTTAATTTAAACACTAAACATCAACGCCAAAGACAGGGCCATACAACGCTGACCAGCTGCGCCAACCAAGGCATTTAAGGTCTGTTCTTTATTGGCATCCGGCATCACCACCACATGGTTTTTGGCGCCCATCATTGACTGCACCCGTTTGCCATGCTGGCCTGCCAGGTTATAGACATGGGTACCGACCGCGGTTGAACCGACAAAGGAAATGGCCTTGATGTCAGAATGCGTACACAGCAGATCGACCACTTCTTTACCGCCATGCACCACATTCAGTACCCCGGCAGGAACACCGGCCTGCATCGCCAGCTCGACCAGCATCATGGTCGATAGCGGATCCTGCTCCGACGGCTTTAAGACAAAGGTATTGCCGCAGACAATGGCCATCGGGAACATCCACAACGGAATCATGGCCGGGAAATTAAATGGAGTAATTCCGGCACAGACACCTAAGGGTTGCTGCATGGTATAGGTATCGACCCCGCGCGCCACGCCTTCAATATATTCACCCATTTGCAGCGAACCGACCGAGCAGGCATGTTCTACCACTTCCAAGCCACGCTGAATATCACCTTCGGCATCTGCTAATGTTTTGCCCTGTTCAGCGGTCAGGACTTGTGCAATACTTTTTAAGTTTTGACGGATCAGCTCCTGCAGTTTCAGCATAATCCGCATACGGGCCTGAATAGGTGTTTCACGCCAGCTGGCAAAAGCCTGTTGGGCTGCGGCAATGGCGGTATTGACTTCTTCTGCAGTGGCAAATGGTACCTGACCCAGAACTTCCTGAGTGGCAGGATTGACAATATCCTGCCAATGGCTGGTGGTGGAGTCGATAAATTCACCATTAATCAGCAGTTTTGCCGTGGTGATGCCGGTATTCGAATGGGGATGATGAATCGCGTTCATGGTCGCTCCGTGCTGGTTTGTTATTGTCGTTTTATCTGCCTTTACTGGCTGTTTTTAACGTATTATTTTTTACGCTGTTTCAGCAGACTAACAAAGAACACTTTTGGCACCAATAGAGATTGGCGCACGACGGTTGTGCAAATTTGCACAGAGATTTAACAGGATGTTAAACATAAAATGAAAGTTGATTGGGATCACTTACGCTTTTTTCTGGTCTTGGCGCGGGCCAAAACCCTCACCAATGCTGCGCGCCTGATGGAAGTGGAACACAGCACCGTGGCACGGCGCATTCAGGCGCTGGAAAATACCTTGGGTACCCAGCTGTTTAAACGTGAAGCCAAAGGCTATGAACTGACCGCGGAAGGTCTGGCGCTGGTGCCCCGTGTCGAACAGATGGAACAGTCGTTTATCCAGATTGATAAACGCCATGACCCTTTACAGGGCCGGGTACGCTGGTGCGCCGGAAGGTTTCGGGACGGCGTTTCTGGCCCGGCTGCTGGCGGAGTTTTCACAGCATTATCCCTCGCTGACTATTGACCTGATTCCGGTGCCCAAAACCATCAAACTTTCACATCGTGAAGCTGATATTGTCATTTCAATTGACCGGCCTAAATCCGGGCCTTATATCATTACCCGGCTCTCAAATTACTGTTTAAAACTGTACGGCAGTCAAAGCTATTTACAGCAAAATCCACCAATTAGACAGCTAGAAGATCTGAAACAGCACCGATTTGTCGATTATATTGACGATCTGGTGTATAGCTCGGCGCTGTATTCGCTGGAACGTTTGCCGCTGCAAGTGACAGCCTGTTTTCGCAGTAACAGTATTCTGGCCCAGCAGATTGCGGTCAGTACCGGCGCCGGACTGGCAATTTTGCCGCGATTTCTGGTGCATGATAAACCCGATCTGCAAGAAGTTCTGGGCGATCAGGTCAGTTTTACCCATACCTTCTGGATGTTGACCCTGGTCGATTTACAGCATGAACCGAAAATAAAACTGGTCTGGGATTTCCTGCGCAAACAGGCCGATGTACAGCAGGCCCTGTTAATGGGAACTTAAAATTCTTACGGTATCTGGCGATTGACACACGCCGATACAGCAACTGAACATATCACAACACTTAGCGCTTCTTACGCTTGCTAAATTAACAGCCGATGAACCGAATAATATAAACCATTCAGGAAAAGGATATGAAGATTCTCATCGTGCTGACCTCTCATGACCGTCTGGGTGATACAGGCAAACAGACCGGCTTCTGGCTGGAAGAGCTGGCTGCCCCTTATTATGCTTTTGTTGATGCTGGTGCCGAAGTCACCTTGGCCTCTCCTAAAGGTGGTCAACCGCCTCTTGATCCCAAAAGTAATGCACCCGATGCCCAGACCAAAGCCACTGAACGTTTTAAGGCAGATACCGCCGCCATGCAAGATCTGGCGCAGACACGCAAACTCAGTGAGGTGTCGATTGCCGATTTTGATGCCGTGTTTTATCCGGGTGGTCATGGGCCATTATGGGATTTGGCCGAAGACCCGGATTCTATCTCTTTGATTGAACAAACATTACAAGCCAATAAACCGGTGGCTTTGGTCTGTCATGCGCCGGGAGTATTACGTCATGTCAAAGCACAGGATGGCCAGCCATTGGTCAAAGGCAAGAATGTAACCGGTTTTAGCAATACAGAAGAAGATGCAGTCGGGCTAACCAATATTGTGCCCTTTTTAGTTGAAGATATGCTGAAAGAATACGGCGGACAATATTCAAAAGCCGAGGACTGGCAGGTGCATGTACAGCAAGATGGTTTGCTGATTACCGGACAGAATCCGGCCTCCTCAGAGGCGACCGCAGAAGCGTTATTGAAATTCTCGAAATAAGCATAGACATCGACGTCATCGCTTTTTGGGCTTAATAGAAAACTCCTGAATGGATTATTCAGGAGTTTTGCTTTTAATGAAAGGAATTAACTGGCAGATGCAATATGCTGGGCCAGCATTTCCCGAAGTTTAAATTTCTGGATTTTCCCGGATGGGGTCATTGGAATTTCATCCCAGATTTCTAAACGCTCTGGAATATACTGAATTGCCAGATTGTGTGCTTTCAGGAACTCGACCAGATCCTTTAATTGCATGGTTTGCGTGCCTTCTTTGAGCTTCACGATGGCGCAGGCTTTTTCACCCAGCCGTTCATCTGCATACGGAATTAATGCCACGGTCGCTACATCTGGATGCAGGTAGATCAACGATTCAACTTCGGCCACCGGAATATTTTCACCACCGCGAATAATTACATCTTTTTTACGTCCGGCAATGCGGATATAACCCTGCTCGTCCAGGTAGGCAATATCACCGGTATCAAACCAGTCATCTTCACTGGTTTCATTTAAATGCGGGCGTTTCAGATAGCCACCAAAATTCGAACAACTCCGGATCATTAGTGTGCCTGATTGATGCGGTGCTAATTCCTCGCCATCATCCCCCACCACTTTGACTTCAACACCAGGAAGTGGCAGACCGTCAGTATTAAATGAACGCTCATCATCATCTTCCGGACGAGTCGTAGTCACAGCACCACACTCGGTCATGCCCCAAGCGGAAATCACTTTCACACCGATGTTTTGACGCGCTTTTTGTACCAGCGTGCTTGGAATAGGTGCGCCTGCACACAGGAATATTTTCAAACTATCTAAAGATTTGTGACTATTGAGTACCGCTTCAGATAAGTCATTTAAGAATGGCGTCGAAGCCATGGTGAAGGTCGCCTGATGCTTGTGAATCAGATCAATGGCAGTATTGACCTCCCAGACATCCAGCAATACCGCTTTGGCTTTTAACAGCACTGGCATGATCAGGCCATACATAAAGCCAGTTTGATGTGCCATCGGTGATCCCATGAAAATCACATCATTCTGGTTTAAATGCAAACGCTTGGCATAAGGTACGATATTGGAAAATAAAGTGTTCGCAGTATGCATCACACCTTTGGGTTCACCTGTGGTACCTGAGGTAAACACCAGTTGTGCAATATCATCGGCTGTGATGGTGACATCATTCAGGGTATTCAGGATTTGTGGATCTTGATCCAGTCCATGGTTAAGCAATAAATTTTCAAAACTGTTCTCGCCTTCACCACCGACGACAATAATCTGTTCCAGGCTCTCAATATTTTTCTGTAATTGATCGGCCAGTTTTTCATGGTCAAACTTACGGAACACTTTCGGTACGATAAAGACCTTACTTTCCGTATGTTTCAGCATAAATGAAAGCTCACGCTCTCGGAAAATCGGCATCAGCGGATTCAGGATGGCACCAATCCGACGACACGCAATATACAATAAAGTGAACTCCCACCAGTTGGGGAGTTGGCAAGACACAATATCCTGTTTCTGTACACCTAACTGTTTTAATCCCAACGAAATTTTATTGGCTGTCTCCAGCATTTCCCGGTAAGTAAAACTTTGCTCTGACTGACTTTCAGTTTTATAGCTGACCAAGGCAATTTTATCTGGATCTTGCTGTACCGCTTCATTCAATGATTGAAGAATGGTCTTATTTAACCAATAACCTTGTTGCAACATTTTTTCCCGGCGTGGGGGTAAAAGAACCGCATCGAAATCCATTCTATAACTCCAATTTTATAATTATCTACCTGTTCTCTTGGTCAGACCGCACAATCGTCGTCAGCCCGAAAATTGCAGATACAAACTCTGCTATGCAGATGACTCAAACTTCTATTTGTGTCATCTGCAGGATTGATCACGCATCCACGTCATCGGTTTACATCAAGCTGGAACAGCTTTGCGTCCGGCTTTTTTACGCGCAATAATAGTTTTCATAATTTGCGCAGTGCCATCACCAATCTGGAAGCCCAGTACATCGCGCATACGCTGCTCCATCACTCCGCGGTCATAGCCTGCATGACCAAAGGTCAGTAAGCATTGATGAATCACATCATAGGCCAGTTTCGGCCCCCACCATTTACACATCCCGGCTTCAGAGGTGTGCGGTAAATGGTTGTCTTTTAGCCATAACGTTTGCAAACACAATAACCGTGCGGCTTCGACCTGGGTTTCATATTCAGCCAGAGGATGTGAAATGCCCTGAAATGCCGTGAGTGGCTGGCCAAAAGCTTCGCGCTGCGCTGCATATTCCCAGGCTTCATCCAGGCTCACCCGTGCTACAGCCAGCACCTGTAAACCAATCAAGGCACGGGAAAAGTCAAATCCTTGCATAACCTGGACAAACCCTTTGTTTTCATCTCCCAGGCGATGATTGACCGGAACCCGAACGTTATCAAAGAAAATGGAACCGCGACCAATGGCACGCTGGCCATGACAATCAAAACGTGTGGTGCTAATACCCGGCAAGTCCATCGGCACCAGCAATGCCGTTACGCCATGTGCACCATCTTCAACCGAACCGGTACGTCCAAACACCACCGATGCATCAGCCTGATCAGCTGCAGAAATCGAGGTTTTTTCACCATTAATGACATATTCATCTCCCTCACGTTCGATCTTTAAACGTAAGTTGGCAGCATCTGAACCACCACGCGGTTCGGTCAGCGCAATTGAGAAAATCGCTTCACCAGCGGTCAGTTTTTTTAACCATGGCTCCACCACTTCAGGCTGTCCATGTTCTGCCAGAATCTGACCATTTAAAGAAGCCAGCAAGTTGATATAGGAAAAACTTAAGTCTGCTTTGGCAATGGCTTCATGGATAATCCCTGCCGCCAGTCGGCCCATGCCCTGACCGCCGTATTGTTCCGGCAGTTCTGGTGCAATAAAGCCCATTTCACCCATCTTTTTCACCAGATCACGATCAAAGACTCGGCTTTGGTCGCGCTCCAGAAATCCCGGAGCCACATATTTCTGGGCAAACTTTTCTGCCGTTTCAGCTAAAAATTCTAGATCTTCGGTGATATAAGGATTCTTTTTCATTAATGAGTCTCCTTATTTGGCATATTTACGGAATTCAGGCTGACGTTTTTCCTTCAATGCATTCACGCCTTCACGAGACTCTTCAGTATCGTAATAAAGTTTTAGCGCATACATGCCCATGCCAGCGATTCCTGCCTGATGTGCGGTATCCATATTGAAACTGCGTTTGGCAATCGCGATTGCGGTCGGACTACGCTGACAGATTTCTTCGCCCCATGCCTGAACTTCTGCATCAAGTTGATCTGCCGGCACACATTTATTGGCCAAGCCAATTTCAACCGCTTCCTGACCAGAATAACGACGGCACATATACCAAATTTCACGGGCTTTCTTCTCACCCACGACGCGCGCTAAAAATGCTGTGCCATAACCAGGATCAACAGATCCCATCTTTGGTCCGACCTGACCGAAAATGGCTTTATCTGAGCAGATCGTCAGATCACAAATGGTGGCCAGTACATTACCACCCCCAATTGCATAACCTTGTACACGCGCAATTACCGGTTTTGGAACATCACGAATGGCGGTATGCAATTCTTCCATCGGTAAACCAATGGTACCGCGACCGTCATAATTGCCATCATGCGCAGACTGATCACCACCAGTACAGAAGGCTTTTTCACCTGCGCCAGCCAATACAATCACACCAACGTTACGGTCATAACCAGCTTTGTTTAAGGCCTTAATCAGTTCGTCACAGGTTGTACCACGAAAGGCATTCATTTTTTCTGGACGGTTAATCGTGATCCAGGCTACACCGTTTTTAACTTCATATAAGATATCTTCAAAATTCATGTTCATTACGTCCTGTACTGTTTTTATCTATCTAATTTAGTGTTAATTAATTTGATGCTTTAACCGTTCATGGTCAGACCGCCAGAGACACTAAGCACCTGTCCGGTAATAAAGTTGGCATCTTCACTCAAGAAAAAGGCAATCGCAGAGGCTAAATCATCTGGTTGACCCAAACGGCCCAGTGGAATAGCACGAATAAAGGCTTCACGTAATTTTTCCGGATTTGATGCACCTTCAGTTACACCTGCCAGTAAGGCCGTATCCGTCGGTCCTGGGCAAATCACATTAATTTTGATGTTGTGGCGTGAATGTTCGCGTGCCAGAGTTTTGGAGAAAGATAGCAATCCTCCCTTACAAGCTGCATAAACTGCTTCGCCTGAAGAGCCGACACGAGCCGCATCTGAGGCAATATTAACGATGCTGCCAGCATTACGCTCGACCATGCCTTTCAGCACAGCAAAGTGCATATTCAGCATACCAACCAGATTGATCTGGATGAGTTTTTGCCATTCATCAGGCGTACTTTTGATGAAAGGTTTGAAAATGTCCCATCCGGCATTATTCACCAGTCCATCGATCGGACCCAATTCATCTTCTGTTTTTTGAACCGCCTGTTCAACGATGTCACTTTGGGTAATATCACACTGAATTGCTAACGCCTGACCGTATTGATTAATTTCATTTGCCAGCTTCTCGGCAGCTTCCAGATTCATATCAAAAATGGCAACTTTTGCGCCTTCTTCAGCCAGACGTCGGCAGGTTGCGGAACCAATTCCGCCAGCACCACCTGTCACAATCACGACCTTATCTTTTAATCCTTTCATTGTTTTATCCCTACGCTATTTGTTGTCGAATTTAATCGGCTGTTGTTCTAATTCGGTGTGTTTTATCTAAAATAGAAAGAGATTAGATTTATGTCAATATATTTACATAAAATAATATTTATATTTCTATAAATATATATATAACAACTACTTAATAATTTTATTTATTCAATGTATTGACCTATATTAACTTTTTTCTTTAGAGTAGCCCATATCTAGCCCCAGCTTATAACTAAGCTATTTCTGTTTCATGAAGGATGTTTTATTTCTTTAGATTGCTAGATGGCTGCCTTGATATTCAGCTAGGGAACGAACTGAGACCGTGAATATCAAGAGAGATATTTGGAATGATTCAACTGCTTAGTACAGAATTTAAAGGTGCAGATTTCTGCTAAAACACTATGATTTTTAAAACAAATTATAAAAGAAATTGAATTATGCGAAAAAGCGATAGGTTATACTTTGCGCCGTTTAGCTATTTCAGTTTTGAGGATGTTGCATATAGTGAGTGATACTTTGTCAAAAAAATATGATCAATCCTTATATTCCGCTCATAACCGGCTGTTTTTCCGTCTGTTTCAGGTGGGAAACAGTCTGGATCGAAAGTGCTTAAATGAGCTAAAAATATCTCCTGTGCATTGGGCTGTGCTGGGTGCCCTGTCTCGTCCTAAAGTTAAATCTGGTATGTCTTTTTCAGATCTGACCGAATATCTGGGTGTGAGTCGCCAAAATCTGGATGCTGTCTTAAAACGACTGGAACGTGATGGACTGGTAGAGCGTGTTATCAATGAACAGGATCGCCGTGCCAAAATTGTTGCGCTCACCACTGAAGGTTTTCAGACCTGGGATAGCCTGCAGGATGATTTTTTTGAGTTTTATGGACAGGCCTTAAATAAACTGGCTTTTGATGATGTGATTACCCTGATTCATTTACTCAATAAAGTAAATGATGGACTAAAAAGTATTCATCTGCAAAAAGAGCCGGATCAATAAAAAATAGACATCTTATTTTTAAATTAAATAGAAAAAAAATGAGCCCTTATGAGGCTCATTTTTAACATCATTGTTTAAAAGATCATTATGCTTTTTGTGGGTCGTATTGACGATCTTTGATAAAGATCCCGGATACTGCACCACACAAGAAATAGGCACCGCCCATAATCAAGAAGCCCAAACCAATTGAACCACCACTCGCTGCTGCACCAATAATCGCAGGTGCAAACATGGCCCCAATACGCCCTGCATTATAAGCACCACCGACGGCTGTACCGCGGATCGAAGTGGCAAAGCTTTCGGTCATATAAGTGGCATTAATTGCATACGGAATACCATAGAGGAAGCCAAAGAAAATCAGCAGATAGGCAATATTATCCGGGGTGTTGAACAGCACAATTACCGGTAAGAAAATCGCTGTACCAATCGCGCCAAACGAGAAAACGGCGCGTCGACCTAAACGGTCTGCAGCAAAACCGGCCAGAACTTTACCAAAAATCATGGCAACATAGGTTCCGATCATATAACCCGCCATTGATTTAAAGTTCATATGTAATTCAGATTCTAGATAAGCAGGCATCCAGTTATTTACACCGTAATAGCCAAACTGCAGGAACCCAGCCGTAAAAATCCATAAAATAAACATCTTGCGATTCGCAGGATCTGCAAAGATTTCTTTGACGGTACTTTTCTTAACAGGCTGTTTGGTGGTTTCTTCAGCGGGTGCATATAAACGTAGTAATCTTGCACGCTGCCACGATTCTGGTTCAGGAACCAATTTCTGGATAAAAATCGCCATAACGGATGGGATAATCGCGACAAAAAACAGTGTACGCCAGCCATATTCAGGAATAATCCAACCTGCCAATACAGTAGCTACGATATAGCCAACGGTCCAACCTGCCTGTAATGTGCCTAAAATTGTAGTCCGGTATTTGGTTGGTACATATTCAGCCATCAGTGTACTGGCTGCAATATATAAAGACCCGATCCCAAACGCAGACAGGAAACGTAGTACGGCGAACTGTTCATAGTTTTGGGTAAAGCCTAAGGCTGCAGTTAATACTGAAAAGATCAGAATTGAAATAACGACTGTACGTACCCGGCCTAAACGGTCGCACGCCCATCCACCAATAAAACCGCCAATCGCCATACCTGCCAGTGTAAAACTGCCCAAGGTACCGGCTTGTAAATTACTTAAACCAAATTCTGCTTTCAGGCTGTTTAAGCTGAAGGATAGCAGTAGCATGTCTGCGCCATCGACCAAGAGTGCCAAAAAGGCAAAAACAAAGGCAATCTGCTGGGTTCGCTTGGTGGTGGGTTTTATCTTTGCAAGTTCTCTTTCTAAAACTTGTTCTCTTACTAATTCCGTCATATTTAAATCTCTATTCCTATCCTTAGGTTTTTTCATTCTGATCTTGTGTATGCACACTTCTATATGCATGCGCTTTAAGCGCGATCCGTTTTCAAAGCACAGTACTTACTCCTGTTTTTGTCGTCTCTTTCCCGAGACTTTTCCCTCTCCTGTTATTTTTGAATCGTATTTATTCTCGTCATCAGGCTAAAGAAGTTAGGATGATTTTTCAATCATTTTAGATGTTTTATTTTGTTAGGCAAAATTAAGTATCATAAAGTTGATTGTTTTTCCATTTTCCTATAGCTTTAAAGCGATTATCAAAAATGACATGCAATCTAAATAACATCGAACAAGGAGCGTAACGATGGGTGCTTTAACAGGCTTTCGTGTACTGGATTTAAGCCGGATTTTGGCTGGTCCTTGGTGTAGCCAGATTTTGGCTGACCTGGGTGCAGAAGTGATTAAAATTGAAAAGCCTGATCATGGAGATGACACACGCATCTGGGGACCACCTTGGCTTAAAAATAATCAGCAGGAAGATACCCATGAATCGGCTTACTATCTTTCAGCCAATCGTGGTAAACATTCGGTTGCCGTAGATTTATCTACCCCGGAAGGTCAAAGCATTATCAAGAAACTCGCAGAACAAAGCGATGTGGTCATTGAGAACTATAAAGCGGGTTCGTTGAAAAGATATGGTCTGGACTATGAAAGCCTGAGCCAGATCAATCCGCGTCTGGTGTACTGTTCAATTACTGGCTTTGGTCAAAATGGCCCACGTGCGCAAGAGCCAGGTTATGACTTCATTGTTCAGGGTATGGGCGGCATGATGAGTGTTACGGGTGAACGTGATGACTTACCTGGCGGCGGCCCGCAAAAAGCAGGTCTGGCCTTTGCCGATCTGACCACGGGATTATATGCCGCAATTGCGATCCAAGCTGCTTTATTGTCCCGTGAAAAAACCGGTGAAGGTCAGCATATTGATATGGCACTGCTGGACACCCAGGTCGCTTCCCTTTCTGTTCTAGCCATGAATTATCTGACCTCTGGTAAAGTCCCGGGCCGCTTCGGTAATGCCCATGCCAATATTGTGCCTTATCAGGTGTTTAAAGCACAGGAAGGTGAGTTCATTATTGCCTGCGGGAATGACTTGCAATTTCAAGCGCTGTGTCAGGCCGTGGGTTTGAATAACGTGGCAGAAGATCCGCGCTTCTTGAAAAATTCAGGACGGGTTACACATCGTGAAGAACTGACCACCCTTCTGCAGGCGCATTTCTATTCTCAACCGGCAAAACACTGGGTAGATCTTATTCATGCAGTCAAAGTCCCAGTGGGCATGATCAATAACCTGAAACAGGCTTTGGAAGAAGAACAGGTTCTGGCGCGTGAAATGGTCATTCAGATGCCGCATACCTTACGTGACGATTACACCTCGATTGGTTCGCCGATTAAACTTTCCAAGACCCCGGTAGAATATAAAAAAGCCCCACCGTGTCTGGGTGAAGATACAGATGCCATTTTGAGTCAGTATTTAAGCCCTGATGAAATGCAAGAATTGAAAAACAAAAAAGTCATTCAGCAGCGATAAATTGGCAAGCAATAAAAAAAGGAATCGAAAGATCATTGCTGTCCCACAATTTTTCACAAGAGGAAGCTCAAATGAGCTTCCTCTTGTTTTATGGGTATTTTATCGGGTGAAAATAAAGCTTTTAAAGTTCTTCTTTCAAACAAATTCACTTGAATTATTCTGAGTAAACGTTGAACTGTCCAACCTGTTTTTCCTAAAT
>NZ_VOXR01000024.1:0-40949 GCF_013420645.1 Acinetobacter sp. C15 | reverse complement strand
TGATGGGTTACACCTACTCGTCGACTCTACGGGTTTAAAATTTTTAGGTGAAGGCGAATGGAAGCGTAAGAAGCATCAGCCTGAATACCGTCGGCAATGGCGTAAACTGCATATTGGTATAGATGCTAAAACCCTGCAAATACGTGCTATTCAGCTCACAACCAATAATGTCAGTGATTCACAGGTGCTTGGTGATTTACTTAATCAGATTCCACAAGATGAGCAGATTGACTCTGTTTATACCGATGGAGCTTATGACACCAAGCAATGCCGTCAGGTCATTGCAGATCGGCAAGCGCATGCAGTGATTCCACCTAGAAAAAATGCGAAACCATGGAAAGATACAAAGAGTAGCTCGCTAGCGCGAAATGAATTACTTCGAACAGTTAAACGTTTAGGCAGGACACTATGGAAAAAATGGTCAGGCTATCATCGCCGCAGTTTGGTGGAAACCAAGATGCATTGCATCAAATTATTAGGAGATAAACTCAGTGCAAGGAGTTTTGATAGCCAAGTGAATGAGATCCATGCACGTGTAGCAGTCCTTAACAGATTTACGGAATTAGGTCGACCACTTACCCAAGTTACGCCTTAAATTTGGCTCAATTAGGGGCGCTTTGCATTTCAAATCTTTGTGCAACAAAGCCTGTCAGATTTATCAAATCCTCTCTAGCTGATTGGCTCATTTCACAGTAGAATATGCGCTCTCTTCAAGTCACATTGTGGCGAGGTCCAAAAGATCTGCCCGTGGAGCCAAAATCAGCATGTTTATCGTGGCCGGTGCACCTGCACATTCTTCTTTTAAGAAAACTCAACTATTATCACGTTTATCGTCAATTAGTTCTGTTCAATCTTTCGATAGCCAATGGATCTATCTGTTTGACCAAGCGCTCAACGAGCAGCAGCAACAATCAGCTTTAGAGCTGTTAAATGATGGCGCATCTTTTGAGTTACGTCAGCCTGCCAGTGACGAAGTCCAAATTTTAGTGACCCCACGTGTCGGTACCATTTCGCCGTGGTCATCCAAAGCGACGGATATTTTTGCCAACTGTAATATTCCAGTGCACCGTATGGAGCGCGGATTGCTGTTTACCCTAAAAGGTGTAAAAGCGCTTTCTAAAGAAGCATTACAGATCTTGCATGACCGCATGACCGAAAGCGTGTTTACTGACATTGCAGATGCAGCCGCACTGTTCGTGGAAACCGCACCAAAACCGTTAAACTCGATTGATATTCTGGGTCAGGGCAAAGAAGCACTGGTTAAAGCCAACAATGAATTTGGTTTTGCACTGTCTGAAGATGAAATTGATTATCTGACTGAAGCTTTCACCAAACTGGGCCGTAACCCGAACGACATCGAACTGATGATGTTTGCGCAAGCCAACTCTGAGCATTGCCGTCATAAAATCTTCGGTTCAGAATGGACCATTGATGGTGAAGTTCAGCCGTTGTCTTTGTTCCAGATGATCAAGAACACCTATAAAGAATCACCAACCGATGTATTGTCAGCATATAAAGACAACGCATCGGTGATTGTAGGTTTTGATACCCAGCGTTTCTACCCAACGCAAGAAGAAAACGGTCAATACGTTTATAAATACAAGAGCCAGGCGGCTCACATCCTGATGAAGGTGGAAACCCATAACCACCCAACCGCAATTGCTCCATTTGCCGGTGCGGCAACCGGTTCAGGTGGTGAAATCCGTGATGAAGGTGCAACCGGTCGTGGTGGTAAGCCAAAAGCAGGTTTAACCGGTTTCACCACATCGAACCTGAACATTCCAGGCTTTGAACAGCCATGGGAAGATAACTACGGCAAGCCATCGCGTATGGCCTCTCCGCTGCAAATCATGATTGAAGGCCCACTCGGTGGTGCAGCATTTAACAACGAATTTGGTCGTCCTGCCTTAAATGGTTACTTCCGTACCTTTGAACAAAATGTCAATGGCGAAGTCAAAGGCTTCCATAAGCCAATTATGATTGCCGGTGGTTACGGGAACATCCGTCCGGATCATGTCGAAAAAGATGCAATTCAACCGGGCGATCTACTCATCGTGCTTGGTGGTCCAGCCATGCTGATCGGTTTAGGTGGTGGTGCAGCGTCTTCTGTAGACAGCGGTACCATGGGTGAGAGCCTGGACTTCGCTTCTGTACAACGTGAAAACCCGGAAATGGAACGCCGTTGCCAGGAAGTAATTGATACCTGCTGGCGCATGGAAGATGAAAACCCAATCGTATCGGTGCATGACGTTGGTGCGGGCGGTATTTCAAACGCAATGCCAGAACTGGTCAACGATCATGAGCTCGGTGCGGTACTGGATTTACGTAAGATTCCATCGCTTGAGCCAGGCATGTCGCCAATGGAAATCTGGTCTAACGAAGCACAAGAGCGTTATGTACTGGCAATCCGTCCAGAATCTCTAGCGTTGTTTGAATCGATCTGTGCGCGTGAACGTTGTCCGTTTGCGGTACTGGGTGAAGCGACTGAAGCGCGTCATTTAACCGTTGAAGATCCACTTTTTGGCAACAAGCCAGTGGATATGCCAATGCAGGTGATGCTGGGCGGTACACCACGTATGAGCCGTTCATATGAAAGCATCGAGCGTAAAGGCGATGATTTTGATGCAGCTCAAGTGACAGATCTGAAAGATGCGATTTACCGTGTCCTGAAAAACCCGACCGTTGCCTCTAAATCGTTCCTGATCACCATTGGTGACCGTTCGATTACCGGTATGGTGGCACGTGACCAGATGGTTGGCCCATGGCAAGTGCCTGTAGCGGATGCTGCAGTAACAACCACAAGCCTGGTGGGTTATACCGGTGAAGCGATGGCCATGGGTGAACGTCCACCAGTGGCATTATTGAACCCGGCAGCGTCTGCACGTTTAGCGGTGGCTGAAGCGATCAGCAATCTGATGTCTGCAAAAATTGACCAGATTGGCGACATTAAACTGTCTGCAAACTGGATGGCTGCTGCAGGTCAAAAAGGTGAAGATCAGGCACTGTTCGAAGGTGTAAAAGCAATTGGTATGGAAATGTGTCCAGCACTGGGCATTGCCATTCCAGTTGGTAAAGACTCACTGTCTATGCGTACCACCTGGAATGACGAAGGTGAAGACAAATCTGTCACTTCGCCAATGTCAGGCGTGATCACTGCATTTGCACCTGTGACTGATGTGCGTAAGACATTAACACCAGAACTGAAAAATCTTGAATCTGTACTGGTACGTATCGACCTGTCTAAAGGCCAATTCCGTCTGGGTGGTTCGATCCTAGCGCAAGTGTACAAAGCGATTGGTTCAGTGACACCAGATGTCGACAGCTTCGATGACTTCAAAGCCTTCTTCACATTGGTACAAGACTGGAACAACCGCGGCCTGATTAAAGCCTACCACGACATCGGTGATGGTGGTTTAGTGGCCACTGTTGCAGAGATGATGTTTGCGTCACGCTTGGGTGTGGCACTGGAAGAGCAATCAGTTGCAGGTCTATTTGCTGAAGAAATTGGTGCGGTGCTGCAAATCGCCAAAGCAGATTGGGAAGCATTACAAGCTGAAGTTGCAGCGTCGACATTGAAAAATGCAATTACGGTTGTCGGTACAGTCAACAACTCTGACCAGTTGGCCGTAAACGGTTTAGTGCTGGAACGTACTGACCTGCAACAGGCATGGGCAGAAGTGTCTTATCAGATCCAGCGTTTACGTGACAACGTTGAAAATGCCGATCAGGAATTTGCCTTAATTGCAGATAAAGCCCATCAGGGGATTATCGCACAGCCAACTTATGACCTGAACGAGCCAGTTGAAGCACCGTACATCAACACCCGTCGTCCAAACATGGCGATTCTGCGTGAGCAAGGTGTTAACGGTCATGTTGAAATGGCGGCTGCGTTTGATAAAGTCGGTTTCAACACCATTGACGTACACATGAGTGACCTGCTGGCCGGTCGTATCAGCCTGGATGACTTTGAAGGTCTGGTCACCTGTGGCGGCTTCTCTTACGGTGACGTTTTAGGTGCCGGCGGTGGCTGGGCGAAATCGGTGCTGTTCAATGCCAAACTGCGTGACCAGTTCGAGAAATTCTTTAACCGTCAAGAAACTTTCAGTGTGGGTATCTGTAACGGCTGTCAAATGCTGTCACAACTAGCACCACTGATTCCGGGTGCAGAGCATTGGCCACGTTTCCATCGCAATACCTCTGAAGTGTTTGAAGCGCGTACTGTGAACGTGCGTGTAGAAAAATCAAACTCGATTTTGTTTGATGGTATGGAAGGTTCAATTCTGCCAATCGCGGTTGCGCATGGTGAAGGCCGTGCTGTGGCTAGCGCTGAAGACTTTGCCGCATTAAATGCGGGTAACCAGATCAGCCTGCGTTATGTCGACAGTCAGGGCAATGTGACCCAGCACTATCCACTGAACCCGAACGGCTCTCCAGAAGGGATTACCGGTGTGACCTCTAAAGATGGTCGTGCCACGATTATGATGCCGCACCCGGAGCGTAACTTCCGTGCCGTACAACATTCCTGGAAACCTGAAGAATGGACTGAAGATGGTGCATGGTTACGTATGTTCCGTAACGCACGTAAATTCATTGGTTAATTGACCTTATTTTGAAAAGCCACCTACGGGTGGCTTTTTTATCGGCGTTTCATCCCAAAATGGGGATAGCTGATTTTGCCCGGCACCGTACAATAAACAGCATAATTATAAAAGTGGATAACAAAAATGCAGATGCGAACGGTCATTCCTATTTTTACCAGCTTGATTATGCTGAACGGTTGTGGTGGTGAGAGTGCCAAGATTCAGGAGTCTGTCAGATATGCTCAGCCGCTGCATTCCAGTTTAACCCAGTCCCAGTCTGGTACGCAGCCACAAGGTGAAAAGTGGTCGGTTTCAGGTCAGGTATTTGATGCCAGTGGGCAGCCTGTTGCTCAAGCCAAAATCTATGTGCAGCTGGGCGAACACAACTATTACACCCATTCTCAGACCGATGGCCGTTACACTTTATATCTGCCTCGTGAATATGATTATCCGGATCATATTGCCGGCACGGTCTGGATGGAGGGCTATCAACCGGAAATCCTGTTGCTGTCCTATCAGAACCAGCATTTATATATTGATCAGCATAGTCATCTGGTTCAGCTCAAGCCTTTAACCGAAGCGCATGTGGTGTTTCAGCAGGGGCTACATTTAATTCATCTGGGTGATGATTCACTGATGAAAAACCCGGAAACCCGAATTCAGACCGCGCCACAAGGACTGGTCTGGAGTGATGGTTTTCAGTATACGCAGGCACTGCAAAAACAGTATAACCAGCTCTGTATCCAGTTGTATGGCAAGGGTATTCAGAGCCAGTATGCCAATCAGGATAAAATTTCCATCTCCAGAAAAAATGACCTGCGCTTAAGTATTACCCAATTGCTGTCGGACAGTCCGAGTTCGGGCGCCTATAGTGCCAATGAGCACTGTTTTCCGTTAAGGCATTTTCAGGTGAATGATCATATTCAGGTGCAAATTAAGTCACATACCCTGGACACCGATCAGGATAATTTCGAGATGCTGAATATTGTAGGCGTCTTAAGAAAAATTTAAAGTAGATTACCTTGCTGAGATAAATAATGGGCTCAATGGAATAGCCTAAGCAAAGAAAGGATCCAATCGATTTTGAAGATTCAATAATTCTCGCTATTCCATTGCCATGTTTCATCCAAACCCATAGCTAAAGCTGGGCAATTGTTTGGGATCAGTACTGTATCTATTCAAACAGATGTAGCGCTATTCAGGATTTAGGTCATTTCTTGCAAACAGCAGATGACAACAGGCCAGTCAATACGGTATGAAAGATAGATCAATACCGGGAGTGACTATGCTAAAACTGATTTTTTATGTGCCTGAATCGCATCTGGAAGCCACCAAAGCTGCTGTATTTAAAGCCGGTGGTGGGGGAATCGGCGATTATGAACACTGTGCCTGGCAGGTGCTGGGCACCGGGCAATTTAAACCCTTACGTGGCGCAGACCCGTATATTGGGGAAGTCGGCACGCTTGAAAAAGTAGAGGAATGGCGGGTGGAAATCATTGTACCGGAAGATAACGCAGCAAATGTAGCCCGTGCCTTAAAAGATAGCCATCCTTATGAAGAACCGGCATTCGAGTTTATTCAGATGATAGATGTGCAGTTTTAATTATTGAATATTGGAATATCTGACAGAGAGGGAGAGCCTTTTAATCAGCTCTCCCTTGTGCAGCAGTCCCGCTTCTCTCTTAAAGAAAAGTGGGACTTTTTACATCTTGTTTAAACTTTCTGAATAAACAACTCCCGGTCAAACCAGTATTGCGGGAAGAACACGCCATCTTTCGCACGTTCACCGGCAGCAATTACCATCACCACATATTGCTGTTCATTCAGCTTTAAGATTTTACGCACCATTGGCTCATCAAAACCTTCCATCATACAGCTGTCAAAGCCATAAGCGCGTAAGGCCAGCACCAGATTTTCACAGGCCAAAGCGGTAGTTTTCGAGGCCCACAGTTTGGCATCGGCCGGATGAAATGCCGACACTGGCAATTGCTTGTCCAAGCTACGTGCCACTTTAAAGGCCACTTTTTTGAAATGACCGAAGGCATTGAAATAGCCAGTTTTATAATTATAGGGAATAAATTTATAGTATTTTTTTACCGGGGCTGGCGCTTCAGGAAACGGGAACTCGGAAATATTGAGTTTGGCCATTTCATCAATGCGGTCGGTGCGTGCTACACAAACAATCAGCTCGGCCGCAGTTCTGGCTGCCAGCTGACTCAGACAGGCTTTGACCAGCTGCTTTTTCTTGGCCGGATTCTGGACCACATAAAAGGTCCACGGCTGTAAATTGGAGGAGTTCGGTGCCAGTAAGGCTAAATCCAGGCAGGCATCTAAAATATCCGCTGGAATGGGCTTGTCGGTAAATTTACGTACCGAACGGCGGCTGGTGATGACTTTACGAAAGTTTTCGACATCAATATCTTGTGGTGCCGGTTCGTAATAGCGTTTTTTCTCGGTTGAAGATGATGCAGAGTTTAAAGATGAGGGATCTGACGAATTTGACATGGGAACCATCACAAAAGAAATAAAAGAAAGAGAAAACAGCTAAACCATAAAAACGTAGGTACAGTGACTGCACCTACGTTGATGAGCATAGTACTTAATTAAACTGGGTAAAGTCAGGTTTACGTTTTTGCATAAAAGCCTGTACAGCTTCCATCATTTCCGGTGAGCCGACCCGTTTCATAAAGATTTCCGCTTCATGATCAATACAGTCAATGATCTCATCCAGATTGTGTTTCATTAGCGCTTTGGTCTGTTTGAGAGAGGCCAGTGGCAAGGCGGCCAAAATGTGCGCCTGTTGCTGGGCAGTGGCGTATACATCCTCTTCAATACTATTGACCAGACCGGCGTTTAGCGCTTTGTCGCTGTTAAACTTCTGAGCAGTTAGCAGCAGCTCTGCGGCTTTATGGAAACCGGCCTGCTGTACCAGCAGTTTGCTGGACGCACCTTCTGGGGACAGGCCGAGGCTCACAAATGGAATCTGGAACAGGGCAGTGTTGTCGCTATAGACTAAATCTGCATGTAATAACAGCGTGACCCCAATGCCAATGGCTACACCACGCACCGCAGCAATTAGCGGTTTGGAAAAACGTGCAGCAGCTTTTAGCAATACAAAGGGTGGCGTATCTCCAGCTTTGCCTTGCAATGGTGTTTGAATAAACTTCATGAAGTCCTGCATGTCGTTACCGGCACTGAAATCAGCATCGGCTCCGCGTAAAATTACTACGCGGACGTCTTTATTCTGATCGGCTTCGTCCAGTGCCTGCGCAATCCAGAGATACAGTTCACCATACAGGGCATTTTTGGCTTCCGGGCGCTGAATGGCTAAGGTCAGTACGCCATTGTCTAAATTCGCATTCAAATGTGGATGGGGTTGTTGAATACAGCTCAGTGTCATCGTACTATCCTTGCTTTCAATTAATTTGAATTTATGGGCTTATTATGGCGAAAATTATTGTTGACGCCACAACTGGTGAGTTCATAAAAGTTGATGTGCTATGAATTATAAATTTGATTATCTTGTGTTTATTGGCCGCTTCCAGCCTTTTCATCTGGCACATATGCAGACCATTTTAATCGCGCTGGAGCAAAGTGAAAACGTGATTTTGGCACTGGGCTCTGCACAAGATGAACGCAATATCAAAAATCCGTTTACTGCCGCTGAACGCCAGCAGATGATTCTGTCCAACTTTAGCCCAGAGCAGCAGCAGCGGATTAAATTTGTGCATGTGGTCGATGTATATAACGATGAAAAATGGCAGAAACTGGTGAAAATGCTGGTGGCCACGGTGGCCGGACCAGAAGCCAAAGTCGGTTTAATTGGCCATTTTAAAGATGAGTCTTCCTATTATCTGCAATTTTTCCCGGAGTGGGAGATGGTCGAGCTTGACAGTCTGGAAGGTGCCATGTCTGCCACGCCGGTACGTGAAGCCTATTTTCGTGGAGAAATCTGGACCGATGCCTTCCCGCCGGGCACAATCAAATTTTTACAGAATTTTCAGCACACGCCGGTTTATCAACAATTACAAGACAAATATCATGCGCAAGACCGTAGTAATCTCACCTAAGCTCGCCGGCTCCATCTTGTTAATAAGATAAAGCCAGTTACGCCGCAAGGAGATAAGCGATGAACTTGAACCCGTCACATGTAGCAAGGTCAAAGACCAAATGCTTACTGGGTGCGGCTATTATGCTGTTGGGTATCAGCCCGGCCTATGCCGAGCGCTGGACCTTGACCTCAAAAAGTGAAGTCGGTTTTGAAATTAAGTCCATGGGCGTGCAACTGGTCGAAGGGCAGTTTAAAGAAGTGCAGTCAGTCATGCATTTTGATCCAAAAGCACCGCAGCAGGCCTCAACCCAATTTGTGCTAAATGTGGACAGTCTGCAGCTGAGTAAACCGTCTTTAAGACATATGATTCTGGGTGAGGACTTATTCTATGCTCAAAAATATAAAACCGTCAGTTTTAAAAGCACGCGTTTTACCGCTTTAGGTCCTGATCAATATCGTATTGCCGGCAATTTAACCCTACGCGGCGTGACGCGTCCGGTTATTTTCCATACCAGTTTAAAACCTAATACAGGAAATCCAAAATTGCTGGATGTGCAATCCTTTACCCAAATTCAGCGCAGTGATTTTGGCATGAAAAAGGCGATGGGTGGTGTTGGAGAAAAGGTCAATATTCAGCTTAAAGGTCAGTGGCGTGTTCAATAATGAGATAACAATAGACGTGATGAGTGAATTAAAAGCCCGAGCTTACCTCAGGCTTTTTTCCGATCCAGCAATTGTTTAACTGTTGGCTTGTAAGGCTTTTAAATCTTCCAGTACTTGCTCGGCATGTCCTGCAGCCTTGACTTTACGGTATTCCTTGACCAGCTGGCCGTTATGGAAAATAAAGGTAGAGCGCTCAATTCCCATGACTTTTTTGCCATACATATTTTTTTCTTTAATCACATCAAAATGCTGGCACAGCACTTCTTCCTTATCACTGATCAGATCAATCGTCAGGTTCTGTTTGGCAGTAAAGTTCTGATGTGCTTTCACCGAATCACGCGACACGCCAAGAATGGTCGCACCCAATGCCTCAAACTGATCTTTCAGGCCAGAAAAATCTACCGCCTGCGTGGTACAGCCTGGAGTGGAATCCTTTGGATAAAAATACACAATTAACCATTCCGCCTGTAGTTCAGCCAGATTGATTTCCGCCGTGGTGGTCGGAAAAGTCTGATTCGGTAAGTTCAAGTCGCTCATGATATCGTCCTTTTACATTATGTTAGTTTTTAAATTGCCTCTATCATACCGAATTTCCTGCGTTTTCTCACAAATTACCGGTAGAGAAAAATGAACGCAGCAAACTGGGTAAAAAAAAGCCTGCAATGGATGCAGGCCTCTGGAGGAAATATATGATTATTTCTTTTGCTGCGCTTGCGCGGCTTTCATGGCTTCTTCAGTTAAGGTTTTTAATTTACCGGTTAACTGAGGACCAAAACATGCCTGTAAGTCTTTGTTTTGTTTTTGGACAAAAGCAAGGGTACTTGGGCTTTTCTTCTGGTTAATGGTACTTTGGATTTCCCATTTTTGTGCATTGGTCAGCTTGCCATCGGCTTCAACCGCACAGGTACAGTATTTGCTGACTTCAGCAGCGCTTAACTTTTTACCTTTTGCAGTTTCTTCTTTACAAACATTAATCAGCGCCGATTTTACATTGGTGCTTTTATATGCCTGTTGCAATTTGTCTGTGTTGGCCTGAGCAGATGTTGCAAATACGGCTACAGTAGACACAATCGCAGAAAGGATAATGTTTGATTTTAAATTCTTCATAGATTCTACCTTGTCATTACGGTATATAACGTGTTGGATCAGCCACACCTGCGTCTAGGAAACCCTGTTTACGTAAACGACAGCTATCGCATTTTCCACAAGCACGTCCTTGGTCATCTGCCTGGTAGCAAGACACCGTTTGACTATAGTCTACGTCATGATCAAGACCTAAGCGAATGATATTTGCTTTGGATAAATGTAACAAAGGTGTTTCAAATTTGAGTGGTTTTCCTTCTACGCCCACTTTGGTGGCCAGACGCGCCATATTGGCAAAAGCCTCAATAAACTCAGGACGACAGTCCGGATAACCCGAATAATCCACCGCGTTAATACCAATAACAATGGCTTCTGCATCAAATACTTCCGCTGCTGCCAGCGCATAAGACAGGAAGATGGTGTTACGTGCCGGAACATAAGTCACCGGAATACCATCCTGTTCCTGCTCGGGTACCTCAATATTATGATCGGTCAGGGCAGAGCCACCTAAGTTACCTAAATCTATATTAATAACACGATGTTCTACACCCGCACGCTGGGTTAAGGCTTTGGCAGCGTCCAGTTCGGTCGTGGAACGCTGGCCATAACGAAAACTGAGGGCGATACATTCATAACGCGCTTGCGCCCACGCTAAACAGGTTGTTGAGTCTAAACCGCCAGATAACAATACAATGGCACGAGGGCGCATCAGAATCTCCAAAATAATAAAAAGCAATTTGAGCCGTGTATAAAGCTTTGCGTTTCGCAGCTTAATTTTGCAAACAGAGCAATTATACAGCAGCCTGATTAACGACCAGTTTCGTCATTCCACAGCAGTTTGTGTAACTGTAGCTGAAAACGAACAGGGAGATGGTCTTCTAAAATCCATTGGGCCAAATCACGGGCCAGTTGTGGCATGCGTGCGGCACCATTTTCAACTTCAAAGGCAGGGGAAAACCAGACGGTACTGACTTTTTTATGCAGTTGATATAACTCTACTTGCTGCTTCGACCATTCATAATCTTCACGGTTACAAATCACAAACTTGATTTGATCGTGCGCAGTCAAATAGTCCAGATTTGAAAGCAAATTCCGTGCAACTTCCCCCGAGGTTGGGGTTTTTAAATCTAAAACTTTGGAAACACGCGGGTCTACCTTAGATACATCTAAAGCACCGCTGGTTTCCAGAGACACTTCACAGCCTAAATCTGCTAATCGCTGCATTAAAGGCAGGGCATTCGGCTGTGCCAGCGGTTCACCGCCCGTCACGCAGACATACGGTGTGTTAAAGTCCAGCGTGGTCTGAATAATTGCTTCAAGCGACTGACGCTCACCACCTTCAAAAGAATAGGTAGTATCGCAATAAGTACAGCGCAGCGGACAACCGGTTAAACGGATAAATACAGTTGGCAGCCCTGAGGTATTGGCTTCGCCTTGTAATGAATAGAAGATCTCCGTAATGCGTAAACCCGCAGACGGATCAGAAACAGGAATAGCGGAAGATCGAAGCGTACTCATAACAAATTAACCACCGGGTAGAAAAACAAAAATCTCTACGATCATTACTAACCGTAGAGATGAGGAGCGATAGCTCCGCTTAAACTAAAGAAAAATTAGTCTTCGCGTAATAAATCGTTCAGGCTGGTTTTCGCACGTGTTTGCGCGTCAACTTTTTTCACGATAATGGCAGCATATAAGCTGTATGTGCCGCATTTAGATGGCAGGCTGCCAGAAACAACTACAGAACCGGCAGGAACACGGCCGTAGTGGATTTCGCCAGTTTCACGGTCATAAATCTTGGTAGATTGACCAATGTAAACGCCCATTGAAATCACAGAACCTTCTTCAACAATCACGCCTTCCACGATTTCAGAACGTGCGCCGATGAAGCAGTTATCTTCAATAATGGTCGGATTGGCTTGGAGTGGCTCAAGTACACCACCAATACCGACACCACCAGACAAGTGTACATTTTTACCAATTTGTGCACATGAACCGACAGTGGCCCAAGTGTCGACCATAGTGCCTTCATCTACGTATGCACCAATATTGACATACGATGGCATCAGCACCACATTTTTCGCCTGGAACGAACCTTTACGTGCAACTGCGGGGGGTACTACGCGTACGCCAGCCGCTTTAAACTGTTCTTCAGTCCAGCCTTTGAATTTGGTGTCGACTTTGTCATAGAAACGAAGATCACATGACTCAATTGGTTTGTTGTCGTTCAGTTTAAAAGATAACAAAACGGCTTTTTTCAACCATTGGTGTACAACCCATTCACCGTCAATTTTTTCCGCTACACGCAGTGTACCGTTATCTAAGCCAGCAATAGCTTCCTCTACTGCCTGACGGATTTCAGCCGGGCAGTCTGCCGCGGTGAAATTAGCACGATCTTCAAACGCTTGTTCAATAATCGTTGAAAGCTGAGACATGATCTTCCTTCCAAAAAAATTTTCAAGATTTTACACTAAATTGAACATGGGTTAGATGAAAATTGGCGCTAAGATCGAAATTAATAATAAAGAAAAATGTTTTCGCTCAATAGAAGAAACATCTGCTTAAACTTTCACCTCAAAAAAGAGTTATCTTTCAAAAAGAAACATAGATTTGTATCAAAAAATAACAAAAAATGAGCAAAATGTGCATAAAAACTGTGCGGGAACTTCTTTATATTGTGCTTATCAACAATAGTACTAAACATGAAAAATAAGTTTTTATTTTGAGGAGCACATTACATGAAATCTTTACATAAAATTTTAGCCATTTCCGTACTTGCTACAGCAGCAGGTTCAGCAATGGCGGCAGATCAGACAGTCGTGACAGATGAAGGTGTTTCAACTTTCTCTTTCTTTAAACCCGCTGCAGTTCGTGCTGAAGTTGGTACAACAGGTTATGGTGGTGCGATTTCTTGGAGTGCAAACCCATACGTAGGTGTAACTTTAGGTTATAACGGCGGCGATATTTCCTGGTCAGATGACTTATCTATCAATGGCTCCAAATATGATCTAGATATGGATAATAACCTGACATATTTAAATGCTGAAATTCGTCCATGGGCGAACTGGTTCTATATGGCAGCTGGTGTAGCTTATATTGATAATGACTATGAAGTTGATCGCCGTATCCGTGATGGTGAAACTTTTAGAGTCAATGATGTAGAATTCCGTGCAGAAGGCGATGCTCGTATTAACGGTAAAATGTCTTACAAAAATAATATTGCCCCTTATGTAGGGATTGGTTTCTCTCCAGCAATTACTAACCGTTGGGGTGTATTTGGTGAGATCGGTGCCTACTATAATGGTAACCCAACAGTTGAATTAACTCCTTCAGGTACTGCTGTAAGTACGGATAACGTTATTGCAGATTTTGGTGATCAAGTTGAGCGTGAAGAGCGAAATATTCGTAATGACAATGAATACGAGTGGTTACCAGTGGCGAAACTGGGTGTAAGCTTCCGCTTCTAAGCCATTTCTATAAAAAAACGAGCTTCGGCTCGTTTTTTTATACCTTTAGAAATGATGGCCAAATCTTAGTCCATATACCCAGGCATGATTGTCCCGATTGACCGAGGCTAGACTGGAAATTTGAGTACCGGCAAAATTACTGGGTTGAATATGTGGTTGTTTAAACTTTAAATAATAGGCCCCTGCAGCAATAAAACTGTCGGGTCGAAAATAAAAGAGCTGGCCTGCGCCGAGGCTATAGTGCCCATCTGCCGGATTTAGGGTCGAGGCCGGATTGCCAATCCCGGAGTCCCAGCCCAGTTCTAATTGACTGATCCAGCGTGCATTCCAGCGATGTAACCCGCCCAGTTTGGCCGACCATTGATCTTTCTGATAATAAATTAATTTAAAGTCTTTAATTTCAGGAACGAATGTTGCGTAAGCATCAATTACGGCGCCAAATTGAGTGGGTTGTATATAAAAATCTTTCCAGTTAACCCAGCGTATACCCGCATAAAGCAGGTTATTGGCACTGATGCCGGTGTGCAAATCCAGATTCAGCGATTCGGGTGTGCGAACAGCAGTATTCTGGTCCGCCACAATCTGCAATTGGCCTTGTGGGGACTGTTCCTGTACCGCTAGCTGATGATGAATGGCCGAACGATAAGTGAACGCCGCACTCATGGCATATTCAGGAATCTGGTAGCGTAACCCGGCCAGCCAGCCCCAGGCATCATCTTCAGGGAAATAGGCCTGATAGCCATGAAAAATATAATAATTTTGTCCCCAAAGCTCTAGATTCCCCTGAAAAGACTGATGACTGAGTCCTGCATAAAAAGTCCAGTGCGTATCCGGATGATACCCGACAAGCGCGCTAATATTTTCTGTTTTAAAGCGAATGTCGGCAGCTTCGACGTCTAATGGTTGACCATAAAAATCCGGGTTGTAGTTATAGTTAACCTTGACCCCAAAGGGCTGATCATAAAGCAGGGCAAAGGAAAACTCTGGATTCAGCTGCAGTTTAAAACCACCGAGCACAAAATGCTGATCGGGTGCCAGGTTGCCGGTGGAATAATCATGAATCCCTAACTCGGCCAGTGCAGCCTGATTTTCGACTTGTCCTGCAACATCTGCCTCTAAATGCACCAGGGAGATTTCGGCATAATGATCGGGTTGGAAAAAAATATGCATGGATTGTCCGGACTGCTCCAGCGCTGCTGCAGAGACAGCTTGCCCTGGTAAAAGCAGGCTCATCGACACCCAGAAAAAATAGACCTTCATTGGCCGTCCTTTAATTTTTGGTTAAATTATAAATTTATAAAGTATTGATATTAAAAAATTATCTAGCTATTAAAACTGAATTTGATGAAAAAATAAACAATTTTAAGTGATCTTTATCCCATTTTTTAGGGGTGCTGTAATGTAGTGCAAAATGAGCGTTAGCATAAAATTTAAGAAGTGTGGATTGGACTAGTCTGATTAGTGGATCAACTTGAGAGATATAAAAAAAGAGGATGCTGATGCCATCCTCTCCATTTCCATTTTTTGTGGGTGTTTAATCTTCTGGATACGCGACTTTTTTCAGGGCTTTAATGTCGGCTTCAGGTGAGCACAGGGAAATAAACTCATAGCCATAACCACGTAGTAAATGTCCTTTACGCACCGCCAGCCAGGTGGTATTCAGGCCAAAAATATCGGTTTCTATCTGCTTTAAACGATAATCACGTTCCTGGTCATAGGCTACATTGTTGACTACACCCACGCCCATGCCTAATTCGACATAGGTTTTAATGACGTCGGCGTCCAGGGCAGACATCACGATATCAACATCAATGCCGGCATCTTCAAAGGCTTTGTCAATTTTAGAACGGCCGGTAAAACCGCCGTGGTAGGTAATAATCGGATATTCCGCCAAATCCTGAATGCTGATCTCGGCTTTATGGGCTAGCGGATGGTTTTGCGGGGTAATAATACTATGCTGCCAGGTATAGTAAGGCACACTGGCCAGATTGCTTTCTGTGGTTAAGGATTCTGTTGCAATACCAATATCGGCTTCGCCTTGTAGCAGCATCTCGGTAATTTCAACCGGACTGGCCTGTTGCAGAATCAGATGCACCTTGGGAAATTCTTTTTTAAACTGGTTCACAATCGGCGGGAGTACATAACGTGCCTGAGTGTGGGTGGTGGCAATGGTTAGGGTGCCTTCATCCACTTTATTAAAATCATCGGCCAGACGTTTAATATTATCGGCATCCACCAACATGCGCTCAACAATACCGAGTAGGGCCTGACCAGGTTCAGTCAAACCGAGCAGGCGTTTGCCTTTACGGATAAACAGTTGCACACCCAGTTCATCTTCCAGGTCTTTAATATGCTTGCTCACTCCGGACTGGGAGGTGTACAGCGCCGCAGAGGCTTCGGTTAAATTGAAGTTCTGGCGCACAGTTTCTCGAATAATTCTGAGCTGTTGGAAGTTCATGTCCTTTTTTCCCTCAAAAAAGGATGGGGCTTGAAATGCCCCATCGGTGCGCGGTTAAGCGACTTGATTTTCAAATAAATGTAATTGACTTGCTGTCAGCCAGACGGTCTGGTTTGGACGGAACTGATGCAAGCGTGCTTCTTCTGGGGTGAGGGAAATTTCAATTAAGTTCCCTTGACGGTCATTCAGTTCTGCCAGTACTTTTCCTGCAATCCAGACTTCACGTAAGAAGGTGGCCTGAATGGCATTGTCCTGTGGCTGGGCATGAATGGTCAGCTCATCCGGGCGGGCAAAGGCAATGATCTCGCCCTGAGGCCCCTGTTGTGCGCTGGCCAGCTGAATGCGGTCTTCACCCAGCTGAATCAGGCCATTGCTGTTCTGGCCTTCAAAACGGTTGGCCTGACCCAGGAAGTCAAACACAAACGGCGTCGCCGGTTTTTCGTAGACTTCGCGTGGTGAACCAATCTGCTCGATGTTGCCTTTGTTCATCACCACGATCTGGTCCGCCACTTCTAAGGCTTCTTCCTGATCATGGGTAACAAAAATTGAAGTGATATGCAATTCATCATGCAGGGTACGTAACCAGCGGCGCAGTTCTTTACGCACTTTGGCATCCAGCGCACCAAACGGTTCATCCAGCAGCAGGACACGTGGTTCAACGGCTAAGGCACGCGCCAGGGCAATACGCTGACGCTGACCGCCAGACAATTGCGCCGGATAACGGTCGGCCAGAAAGCCGAGTTGTACCAGATCAAGCAGGCGGGTCACGCGTTTTTTAATTTCAGCTTCCGATGGACGAGTGGCACGCGGACGTACACGTAAACCAAAGGCAATGTTGTCAAAAACGGTCATGTGACGGAACAGCGCATAATGCTGGAAGACGAAACCGACCTGACGCTCACGCACGTGAACATCGGTGGCATCCTGACCTTCCAGAATCACCTGACCGCCATCGGCAGATTCCAAACCGGCAATAATCCGCAGCAGGGTGGTTTTACCACAGCCCGATGGACCTAGGAGAGCCACCAGCTGGCCATCTGGAAAATCGAGGGAGATATTGTTCAGTGCATGGAATGCACCAAAGTGTTTTTCAATATTTTTAACTTGAATACTCATGAGGTCATTCCTTAAGAAACTGTTGAATCTTCATTACGTTTGTCCTGCTTTTCCTGACGGATTTCGACCCAGGTTTTCAGGATCAAGGTCACAATTGCCAGTAGGGCCAGCAGGGATGACACCGCAAACGCAGCACTGAAGGTATATTCGTTATAGAGAATCTCAACGTGTAAAGGCAAGGTATTGGTTTCACCGCGAATGTGTCCAGACACGACCGAGACCGCACCAAACTCACCCATCGCCCGGGCATTACACAGAATGACACCGTAAATCAGGCCCCATTTAATATTCGGCAAGGTAACTTTCCAGAAGGTTTGCCAGCCAGAGGCACCCAGTACAATGGCCGCTTCTTCTTCTTCGGTGCCTTGCGCTTCCATGAGTGGAATCAGTTCACGTGCCACAAACGGTACGGTAATAAAGATGGTGGCAATAACAATCGCTGGCACGGCATATAAAATCTTGATGTCGTTGTCCATTAACCAGTTGCCCATCCAGCCCTGGGTACCAAAAATCAGTACCAGCATCATCCCGGCAATGACGGGAGAGACCGAGAACGGCAAATCAATGATGGTGGTCAGAATTGATTTACCCGGGAAGTTAAACTTGGCCACCGACCAGGCTGCGGCTACACCAAACACCACGTTGAGTGGAACGGCAATGGCTGCAGTGAGTAAGGTCAGTTTGACTGCAGATAAGGTATCTGGATGTACCAGTGCCTGGGTATACACGCCCACACCTTGTTTAAAGGCTTCAACGAATACCAGAATTAACGGCAGAATTAGGCAGCTCAGGAAGAAAATCAGGGCAATGGCCAGTAAGGTGTAGCGAACCCAGGTCGGTTCACGGGTGGCATCACGCGATTGCAGCTTGTCGGCCAAAGCATTGCTGTTGGTATTTAAACTCATCGGGCTGTTCTCCCTGTACGACGGCTGGCCCATGCTTGTAACAAGTTAATTAGGAACAGCATCACAAATGAAATCAGCAGCATTACCACCGCAATAGTGGTTGCACCGGCATAATCATATTCTTCTAAACGGGAGATAATCATCAGCGGGGCAATTTCAGTTTCAAAAGGCTGGTTCCCGGCAATGAAGATTACCGAACCATATTCACCCACGCCACGGGCAAAGGCCAGGGCAAAACCAGTAATTAACGCCGGCAGTAAAATCGGGAAAATCACTTTGGTAACAATCTGCAGACGGTTTGCGCCCAAGGCAGATGCAGCTTCTTCCAGCTCGGTTTCCAAATCGCTGAGTACCGGCTGTACGGTACGCACCACAAATGGAATACCAATGAAGATCAGGGCCAAGGTAATCCCGATTGGGGTATAGGCCACCTGAATGCCTAAAGGTTCCAGATACTGACCAATCCAGCCGGTCGGTGCATATAAAGAGGTCAGGGCAATACCGGCCACGGCGGTCGGTAAGGCAAAAGGTAAATCGACCAGCGCATCAATCAGGCGTTTGCCCGGGAAGCGGTAACGCACCAGACACCAGGCCAGCAATAAACCAAAAACGACGTTCACCAGCGCTGCAATCAGCGCAGCACTAAAACTTAACTGCAAAGATTTTAAGATACGTTCAGAACTTAAAATTTCCCATAAACCTTCCCAGCCAATGTCCAGCGATTTTAAAAATACGGCAGACAAAGGAATCAGAACGATTAATGATAAATACGCTAGGGTAAAGCCTAGAGAAAGACCAAATCCTGGCAGCACTCGGGACCGCTGCGACATGATTACTCCTCAAAGAGAGAATGCGGGCTGAAATCAGCCAGCGAAAAATAAATAAATTTCGGCACAAGCATAATTTGCGAGGGTTAAATTGCAAATTTAAATAAATACTTGCTGTCATCAGTAATACTGATATGCTGCATAGCCTTTTCTGAAATCAGGTAATTCCAGAGTTCAGGAAAAGGACCAAAACCAGAGGCGACATTAATATGCCCGACATGGCCCAAGCTTACCGGTTCTAATTGCCAGGACTGCGCCAGTTCCAGTGCATGTTCGGCATTTAACCAGGGATCATTTTCACTGATCAGCATGCTGGCGGGAACCTGCACTTGCAGCTGATGAAAATAATCCTGATAGTCATGCTGGCTGTCACGGGCAAAACCGGCTTCACCAAAACGGCCCGGGTTGGCCGGTGCCACCAGTACCAGATTCTTGACCTTGCGTTGCAGCGCCGGGTATTGCGCCAGAGCGGCTACGGTAGTCAAACAGCCAAAGCTATGCGCCACAATTTGCAGCGGTGCATCAATCGCCGCCACGGTGCTTCGGAACTGTTCTACCCAGGTTTCGAGTACCGGGGCATTCCAGTCCTGCTGCTCGACGCGGGAGCAGGACATGAGCTGTCGTTGTAACCAGGATTGCCAGTGGCTATATTCACTGCCACCTACGCCCGGAACAATTACGGTATGAATCATGTCGATGCTCCTTTGCTTACCTTACAGTTGCTGATGCTACAGCTGAATTATTTAGCGCTATTGGCTTTTACGATCTGGTCGAAAATACCGCCATTTTCAAAATGTGCAGACTGGACTTTGGCCCAGCCCCCAAATTCCTGATCTACCGTGACCAGCTTTAACGGCTTAAAGACCTGGCTGTATTTCTTTAATGCTGCTTCGCTACGAGGACGATAATAATGTTTGCCGGCTAAATCCTGTCCGAGTGGGGAATACAGGAAGTTTAAATAGCCTTGGGCCAAATATTTGTTGCCGTGTTTTTCCGCATTTTTCTCAACAATGGCCACCGGCGGTTCTGCCAGTACCGACAGGCTTGGGGTAATAATTTCAAATTTACCCGGCTGCTCACGAATGGCTAAGTGCGCTTCATTTTCCCAGGCCAGCAGTACATCACCAATGCCACGCTCGGCAAACGTGGTGGTTGAACCGCGGGCGCCTGAATCCAGAACTTTGGTGTTTTTATAAATTTTACGGACAAATTCCTGTGCAGTTTGATCATTGCCACCCGGCTGATGTTTAGCCCAAGCCCAGGCGGCCAGATAGTTCCAGCGTGCACCGCCTGAGGTTTTCGGGTTCGGGGTAATAATACCTACGCCCGGCTTGACCAGATCGCCCCAGTCCTGAATCCCTTTCGGATTACCTTTACGTACTAAAAATACAATGGTCGAGGTATAAGGCGTCGAGTTATACGGTAATTTCTTTTGCCAGTCTGCCGGAAACAGTTTGGCTTTTTCCGCAATTACATCAATATCGGCGGCCAAAGCCAGTGTCACCACATCGGCACTCAGGCCATCAATTACGGCACGGGCCTGCTTGCCTGAACCGCCATGCGACTGTTTAAAATTAATTTTTTGTCCGGTCCGGCTTTCCCAGTATTTGCCGAACTGTTTATTCACATCATCATATAATTCACGGGTCGGGTCATACGACACGTTCAGAAAATCTTTTGCAGCAACACCAAAGGAGGATGCCGAAATTAATGCGGCCAGTACCCCAATTTTTAATTTTGTAAAACTCATGACTAACCTCAAATTTTTCGCTGTTTTGTAACATGAGGCAAGAATAGCGCTAGTCTTATTCCTAAAAAAATAATAAAAAATGAATTTTATATGAATAAAAAAGAAATATAAATAGATCTTCCATTCTTACACTAAAGCCAGCTCAAATGGATACTTGTTGTATGCAATATTTTAAGAATGCTGAGGAAATATCGGCCGTTTCAGTGCTGGACCGTGCCTTTCATTATGGCGATGGCTGCTTTAGCACCGCGCGCATCCGCAATGGCCATATTGAACTGGAGGCCTTACATCTGCTGCGGCTACAACGCGGCTGTGAGCGTTTGTATTTAAATGCCAATCTGGCGTTTATCCAGCAGTCGATTCAACAGCTGCAGCAGCATTATCCGCAGGTTAATGGCACCTTAAAAATCATCATTAGTCGGGGAGATGGACAGCGCGGTTATAGCCTGCCCGCACAAGAGGCTGATGTCTGGGTCTTCTTTTATCCCAAAGCAGTGGATGATTTTCACTATGAAAAAATCGCCAGTGGTGTGTTGAAACAAGCGATGGGGCTGAGTATGCCACATCTGGTCGGCATCAAAAGCCTGAACCGTTTAGAACAGGTGATACTGAAAAAAGAAGCCGATGCGCAGGGTTGGCCGGAAGCCTTGGTGACTGATGTGCAAGGCTCGGTTGTTGAAGGGGTGAGCAGTAATTGTTTCATTCTTATAAACAATGAATGGATTACGCCGGAACTTCGTTATAATGGCGTCCACGGCGTGATGCGGGCTGAAATTCTGGCCCGTATGCAGCAGCACGGCATTTCCTGTCGCCAGCGTTATGTCGATATGGAAGAAATTGCGCAGTTCCAGAGTCTGTTTTTCTGTAATGCGCTCAGTCCGATGAAAATCGTGACCCAGCTCGATGCACGCCTTTTAGATGTTCAAGCCTGTATTGAACTGTTTAATCGTCTTCAATTGAATCAGATGCATTAATATGTCTTCATCCCGCTCTAAAACGAAAAAGAAAAACAAGCCTCGCTCCCCATTACCGATTAAAGGTATTTTAACCCTGTTATTGGGCGTACTCCTCATTGTCGTGGTGATGCTCTGGTCCAGCCTGTTTAAAGACTATCCGGTAAAAGGCCAGAAAGAATTACTGGCCATTGGCGATGGCGATACCTATTCCGGTTTTATTGATCGTCTGGAAAAAAATGATCAGGTCAGTTTCCCGATTATTTTGAAGCTGTATCAGAAAATCATGATTCATGATTCGATGAAAGCCGGGGTTTATGAAATCCAGCAGGGCATGAGCATCCGTGAAGTCATGGAAATGATCTCCAATGCGGAAAATGCGCAGATGAACCGGATTCTGGTCATTGAAGGCACCACTTTTAAACAGCTGGTACAGCGTCTGCAAAAGGATGAACTGGTGACTAAAGAAGTCAGCCATCTTCCGACCGATCAATTATTAAAAGCGCTGAATATTCCGTTTGAGCATCCAGAAGGCCTGTTTGCGCCAGATACCTATTTCTTTGCCAAGGGCGAATCGGACCGTAAAATTCTGACCGATTTATATCAGCGTCAGATGAAAGCACTGGATGAAGCCTGGGCCAACCGTGCAGCAGATTTACCGTACAAGAATAAATATGAAGCGCTGGTGATGGCCTCGATTATTGAAAAAGAAACCCATGTCGATAGCGAACTGCGTCAGGTCTCCGGCGTATTTGTGCGCCGTTTAAAGATAGGCATGCGTTTACAAACCGACCCGACCGTCATTTACGGGATGGGCGACAAATATCAGGGCAATATTACCCGTAAGGATTTACGTACCCCAACGCCGTACAATACCTATACCATCTATGGTTTGCCGCCAACACCAATTGCACTGCCAAGCAAACGCGCGATTGAAGCAGCAATGCATCCGGATGATTCCGACAATCTCTATTTTGTCGCCACCGGTGATGGCGGACATAAATTCAGTACCAATCTGCAAGATCATAACCGCGCAGTTCAGGAATATCTGGCGGTCATTCGTGCGAAGAACAAGGAGTGAGCATGTTTATTAGCTTTGAAGGCACCGAAGGGGTAGGTAAAACCACGCTCATCCGTCGTATTTATGAGCATTTGCAGGCTCAAGGCAGTGAAGTAGTGCTAACCCGTGAACCGGGTGGCACCCCGATGGCCGAGCAGATTCGCAGTCTGCTGCTTTCAGTCAATCATGACGAGCAGATGTGTAATGATACTGAATTACTGCTGATGTACGCAGCGCGCGCCCAGCATCTGGCGCAGGTGATTCTGCCTGCACTGGCAGCTGGCAAAACGGTACTCTGTGACCGCTTTACTGATGCCAGCTTTGCCTATCAGTGTGCTGGGCGTGGCCTAAGCCGGGAAAAGTTGCAATTGCTGAACCAGAATTTTGTTTCGCACATGCCGGCTCTGACTTTCTGGCTGGATGCACCGATTGAACTGGGCATGTCCCGTGCGCGTGAACGTGGTGCGCTGGACCGTTTTGAACAGGAAAAAGTCACCTTTTTTGAAAAGGTGCGTGCTGGTTATCAGGAGTTGTGGCAGGCAGAACCAGAACGGATTAAACGTTTAGATGCCACCCAAAGTCCGGATCTGGTCTTTGCCGAGGCGCTCAAATATTTACAGACAGTCGCTGCTTAAATTTGGGTCAAGACTAAAAATCTTCTATAGTAGCGTGATGATAGAGGATTTTTTGATCACAATGAAAAGTAACCGTGCTGAAATTATTGAATTTTTACAACAAGAATTTCCCCAGAGTCTGGAAAAATGTGAGATTGATGCGGTCACGCCAATGGGTGCCTGCTTGACCTATCGGGTTGGGGAAAGTGAATTACGTCCGGGTGGCACGATCTCTGGTCCGACCATGATGACGGCTGCAGATCTGGCTTTATATGTAGCCATTCTGGGCCAGATTGGGATTGTCGGGTTGGCGGTCACCACCAACCTGAATATCAATTTTTTACGCAAACCCGCTGGTGGAAAAAACCTGCGGGCGGAATGCCGGCTCATGAAACTGGGTAAAAGTCTGGCCGTGGGTGAAGTCTGGATTTATTCAGTCGGGCAGGAGGAACCGGTGGCGCATGTGACCGGAACCTATTCAATTCCACCCCAAGTGGCTTGATTCTCAGGTCACTTGTTCTTTTGATCTGGCTCGCTTGATTTTATCCTTTTCTTACTCGTCTTAATTTTGCTTGCTTCAGTTTCTTCGCCAATCTGATGCTTCCAGCTTTTTATTTTTTGAAGCCTATTTAATTCGCCAAAAGCACCCTCCGAATTATTTAAAACTTATCCTTATATTTCAGCAAAATCGCTTTATTGATTTACATGATGTTACTTATTAATTACTCAATGTTACATATCTTAAATCTTACTCCAATCAAGTGGTTAATTTTTAACCTTAAATATTTCATTCTTTGTCTAAGGTGTTGTTCCCTCAAAAATTGCTCTAGGCTCTAGGCCTGTTGAAAAATGATCAAATGAGGGGGGAAATGCTTAAATTTAAAAATAAAATGATCCAGGGCGCAATTTTCGATATGGATGGCACAATGTTTGATACTGAGCGTTTACGGTTTCAAACCTTGAAACAGGCATCTCGGGAATTGATTGGAGTCGAGTTCAGCGATGACTATTTAATGGGTTGTCTGGGCTTGAGTGCGCGGAGTGCCAAACAGCTGGCACAGGCTGAATATGGTGAAGATATTCCCTATACCGAAATTCGCCAGCGTGCCGATGAGCTGGAACTGGAAAGTGTGCGTCAGTTTGGCGTGCCGATTAAAACCGGTTTGCTACAGGTGCTGGAGCGCTTGCGTAAATCCGGGCTGCGCATGGCAGTGGCGACGTCCAGTCGCCGTGCCATTGCCGAAGAATATTTAATTAATGCCAATGTCTATAAATTTTTTGATGTACTGGTGTGCGGAGATGAAGTCCAACGTGGCAAACCGCATCCGGAAATTTTCCTGACCGCTGCGCAAAAGCTGAATCTCTCCGCCAGTGACTGTTTCATGTTTGAAGATTCAGACAATGGTGTGACCTCGGCCTATGCAGCGCAGGGCATTACCGTGCTGCTGCGGGACATTAAAGCACCAAATGAACAGATGCTGTCTAAGGCGCATTACTACTATGAAAGCATGGAAGATTATCTGGAAGATTTAAACCTGTATATTCCGGCCTTGGGCATGCCCAGCCTGCAGGAAGCCTTTCCACAAACCTTGAACCAGCTAACTGTCGGAATCCATGGTTTTGGTGCGATTGGTGGCGGTTATCTGGCGCAGGTATTATCGCATTGGGATGGTTATACCCGTCCGAAACGGATTTACGCTTCTACCCGTAACCAGCTGTATCGCTCTGCGGTGAATGCTTTTGGCACCTATTGCATTCGTTATGGGCAAATGTCCTATGATGAACGTATTGAAAACATGAGCATTATTGATGCAGATAACCTGCAGCACATGCAGGAGATGTATATCGAATCCAGCTTGATTGCCTTATGTCTGCCAGAAAAAGCGCTGAGCAGCGAAGCTGAGGTGATTGCGCAAGGCCTGTATGCACGTTATCTGGCCCATCAGGACCAGCCGGCTGCGCCTTTAACCGTGCTGATTATTTTAAATAAAGTCGGTGCCAAGCAGTTATTGCTGGAGCATATCCGTAAAGCCCTGATGGCCTTAAGTGATGTGCAGACCGCACAAGCCATTTTAGCGCAGCATTATTTCTGCGATACCGTGGTCAACCGTATGGTATCCAAACTGACTGACCAGAACCTGTACCGCCAGCTACGGATTAAATACAACATCTTCAAGCAGTCGCAAACGGAAGATGAAGCCGAGCCGGTTGAAATTGAGGATAACACCCGTTTGCAGCCGGAGCAGGAACGTCAGGCCAGCCTGTATGTGGAAGATTTGCGCCGTAATTTCCAGCCGAGTCATATTCTACAGACCATGGATCTTATTCTGTTTAATGCAGAAATCGACATGCCGATTTATGTGGAAAATGCCAGTCCGTTACTGCAAAAAATGCGGCAGATGATTCTGGTCGAAGACATCAGTGAAATCCAGCTGATTAAAAACCGGCTCTGGAACGGGGTGCATGCGATGCTTGCCTGGTATGCCAGCCTACGTGGTCATCAAACCATTGGTGTGGCTCTGGCCGACCCGCAGATTGAACAGTTCATGCAGCAGTTGTTACAGCAGGTTCAGCAGGGACTGGCGGTGGTGTTACCACACCGACAGAAAGATCTACATGCACTGGCACAAAGTTTTGCAAACTCCTGTGTCCATGCCTATAAAGACCCATGTGCACGGGTGGCGCGTGATCCGCTACGCAAGCTCAGTGCATCCGAGCGGGTGTTAGGTTCAATTGCCAGCAATGCTCAGGCCGGGTTGCCATATCAGTTTTTGGCACAAGGTGCTTTATTGGGCTATGTCTATGCCGTGCAAACTCATCAGCTGACCGAGGCGCAGGCTTTGGCACATTTACAGACACAGTTACAGCAGCCACATTTTTCGGCACAGGTGGCATTAACTTTACGTAATTATGTGCAGACCTATCTGCCGCAATTGCTGTCCGGAGCGCTAGAACCTGAGCAGTTGCCCTTGTTAAAGCCAACCTCGAGTGCAGCGCAATATGCTTAAACTTGAGGCACCATCCGGCTGAAACCATTTTGGTTGCGACCAACAAAAACCGAATCGCATGATACGATTCGGTTTTTTTATCTTTCAGAACTGAAGATGTAAAAGCATTTTAAGCCGGCACATCCTCATTGACCAATGGCGTTTCTACCTGGAAGTTTGGCGGCGTAAGAACGGTTTTACGCAGCTCATCTGCCAGTTCCGGATAATCCAGGGTGTAATGCAGGCCACGTGATTCTTTACGCTGCATGGCACAGCGCACAATCATTTCTGAAACCAGCACCAGATTACGCAGTTCAATCAGGTTTTTACTGACCTTGTAATCCTGATAATACTCGGTAATTTCGCGTTTCAGCATTTCAATACGGTGCAGGGCACGTTGCAAACGCTTGGTGGTACGGACAATTCCGACGTAGTTCCACATGGTGGCGCGCAGTTCATCCCAGTTTTGTAGAATCACCACATCTTCATCGGGATGGGTCACTTGAGAATCATCCCAGGCTGGCACATTTGGTGATTGATAATCGGGCTTGAATTCAGCCTGAATGTGTTCAGCGGCACTCATGCCATATACAAAACATTCTAAAAGTGAGTTACTGGCCATACGATTCGCACCGTGCAGGCCGGTATATGAGGTTTCCCCAATGGCATACAGGCCAGCAATATCGGTCTGGCTGTGTTCATCAACCACTACACCGCCACAGGTATAATGCGCCGCCGGGACCACCGGAATCATGTCTGTGGTGATGTCGATGCCCAGTTCCAGTAAACGCGCATACAGGGTCGGGAAGTGTTCTTTAACAAATTCGGCCGGTTTATGGGTGATGTCTAGCCAGACATGACGAATCCCCAGACGCTTGATTTCAAAGTCAATCGCACGTGCCACAATATCACGTGGCGCCAGTTCGGCACGCTCATCGAAACGTAGCATAAAGCGTTCCCCATCTGGCAGGCGTAAATAGGCGCCTTCGCCACGCATGGCTTCGGTAATCAAGAAGGAACGGGCTTGCGGATGGTATAAGCAGGTCGGATGAAACTGGTTAAATTCCATATTGGCGACGCGGCAACCGGCGCGGTAGGCCATGGCAATCCCATCACCGGTGGCAATATCCGGGTTAGAGGTGTACAGATAGGCTTTCATGGCACCGCCGCAGGCTAGGGCGGTAAAGGGCGCCAGGAAGGTATCAATCTGGTCGGTGTTTTCATCCAGGGCATACAGGCCCAATGCACGATTGTCACCGGTTTGACCGAGTTTCTGTGTGGTAATCAGGTCAATGGCAACAAAGTTTTCAAAAATCTGGATATTCTGTTTTTCTCTGGCCCGCTGGACCAGTGTCGTTGAAATGGCACGTCCCGTGGCATCTGCCGCGTGAATGATCCGGCGCTGGGAGTGGCCGCCTTCACGGGTTAAATGCAGTTGTTCCTGTTCATCGAGGGTAAATTGAACGCCATGTTCAAGCAGGAAATCGACCGAAGGTTTACCGCCCTCTACAGTTTGCTGCACGGCATTCAGTTCACATAAATGCGCGCCTGCAATCATTGTGTCATCTATATGCTGTTGAATAGAGTCGGTTTCATCCAGTACGGCTGCGACCCCACCTTGGGCATAAAAGGTGCTGGCATCAGTCAGGGCCGACTTGGCCAGCACGGCAATTTTAAAATGAGCTGGTAATGACAGTGCCAGACTTAAACCTGCGCCGCCACTACCCACAATGATCACATCAAAATGATGAGTTGCATGTAAATTAGACATGTCCATCAGCTAATTTGAAAAAAGTCTGGTAATGACAACGCTTTTTAAAACAAAAGGCAAGGGTCAAGATGCTTATTAATGATGAGAAAAAGCAATAAAACTCCATTTTATAAAAAATGGCGCAAGCACTTGTATCCTGTTGAGGAATTGAACATATTATTACGAAATCTTAAAAAGCGTTATGTTAAAAACAGAACATCACATTTTTATAAACAAATTGAGTGAATGCTATATATGAATAATCGCTACTTACAGAAGGGTCTCTATGCAGCTGTGTTCACTATGGCATCTGTTCAAGCACAGGCCTCTACTTCAGTAGATTTTTCCAACCTGGTTGAACAGGTCAGCCCCGGTGTTGTCAGTGTCAATGTGGTCAAACGTTTAAGCCAGGAAGAGCTGTTACAACAACAGGTTCCGGAACTGTTACGCCGTTTCTTTGGCGATGGGGTGGTGATTCCGCAGCGTCAGGCGCCACAGGAAAAAACCGGTTATGGCAGTGCCTTCTTTATTAGCAAAGATGGCTACCTGCTCACTAACCACCATGTGATTGAAAATGCCTCCAAAGTCACCATTGTTCTGAATGATCGCCGTGAAATTGATGCCACCGTGGTCGGCAGCGATGAGCGGACCGATGTGGCCTTGCTGAAAGTATCTGGCAGCAATTTCCCTGAACTGCGTACCGGTAATGTTGATCGCCTGAAAGTTGGTGAGCCGGTGCTGGCGATTGGTTCACCATTCGGTTTTGACTATTCCGCCTCTGCCGGTATTGTCAGCGCCAAAATGCGTAACATGATGGGGGAAACCTCGGTACCGTTTATTCAGACTGACGTTGCCTTAAACCCGGGTAACTCGGGTGGACCGCTATTTAACCAGCGCGGTGAAGTGGTTGGGGTCAACTCGCGTATCTTTAGTGGAACGGGCGGCTATATGGGCCTGTCTTTCTCGATTCCGATTGATGTCGCCATGGAAGTGGCAGACCAGTTAAAACAGCATGGTAAAGTCACCCGTTCCTATTTAGGTGTGAGCCTGCAGGATATTGACCGGACGCTGGCAGAATCGTATCGACTGGATAAACCGGAAGGGTCCTTAATTACCCAGGTGGCACCGGATTCTCCAGCCGCCAAAGCCGGCTTGCGTGCCGGTGATGTGATCTTAAAATACAACGGTACCCCAATTTCGCGCACCAGCGAATTACTCAATTATCTGAACCGTACTGCACCTAAACAGACCATCCAGCTGGAAGTTTTACGCGATGACCGTCGCCGGAATATCTCGGCCACTTTAAGCACCGCACCGGATGACACCCCGGCCAAGAGCAATGTTACGCCAAGCCAGAATAAAGGCCCGGTACTTGGGGTCGCAATCCGGAACCTGTCAGCAGCAGAAATGCGTCAGCTGGAAATTAAAGGCGGTGTGCTGATTCAGGAAGTCCGTCGGGGCAGTATTGCAGCGCAGTCGCGAATTTTACCGGGTGATGTCATCGTACAGCTGAACAATAGCCCAGTCACCGACAGCAACAGTTTTGTTCAGGCGGTTTCGCAGCTGAAAAAGGGCAGCGTGGCGCGTGTGACCTTAATCCGTCAGGGACAACGTGCTATTGTCGGCATGCGAATTTCCTGATTTGAGCCAGTTAAAAACCACAGCCTGCTGTGGTTTTTTTATTTTTCAATTTATCCGGGGCCAATTTTCAGTAGACTAGGGGTCTCGATACCCGATACCCGATACCACAGTACAGTAACAGAGCATGAGCAGTACATTTTTTGATTTAAAACTTCAGGTTCAACCCGAGCATATTGACAGTCTGGGCCATGTCAACAACGTGGTTTATGTGCAGTGGATGCAGGATGTGGCCAGCGCCCATATTGAAACCTTAGGCCTGGGCATGGCGCAGTTTCTGGAAATGAAACATGCCATGGTGGCGGTAGAGCATCATGTGCAGTATCGCAAGGCTGCATTTGCCGGTGAAGAGCTGATTTTAAGAACCTGGCTCAGTGAAATTAATGCGCTGTACCTGTTTCGCCAGTATGTGTTTTATCGTCCGCAGGACCAGAGCGTGCTGTTTGTCGCGCAGACCAAATGGGCCTGTGTGGAAATAGACAGCGGCCGTCCAAAACGCATGTCGCCAAGTTTTTCCCAGGCGTATCAGCCTATTCCAGCCGATCTGAATCCGATGGATTTTAACCAGTATCCGCCACAGCCGGCATAAGCATCGTCACTGGCCGGTTTGTATCGGATGATCTAAAACCGGCCGGGCCGAAAAGCTTTGCATTATTTTGGATACTTTAAAAAATCCATCTGCTATAATCCTTCGCAATTTCTATTCGGCTTTTGCTGTGCACTGAATCTGGTTTGCATAGCGCGTTATTTTTTAAGGTAGCCCATGGCGCAAGCTAAAAAATCTGTTGATATTAAAAACATTCGTAACTTCTCGATCATTGCACATATCGATCATGGCAAGTCGACCCTTGCGGATCGTTTCATTCAGACCTGTGGCGGTTTGCAGGATCGCGAAATGCAGGCGCAAGTACTGGACTCAATGGAACTTGAGCGTGAACGTGGGATTACCATTAAAGCGACTTCGGTGACCTTGTACTATACCCATCCGAATGGTCAGGAATACCAGTTAAACTTCATTGACACTCCGGGACACGTTGACTTTTCTTATGAAGTTTCACGTTCACTGGCAGCGTGTGAAGGCGCACTACTGGTGGTTGATGCTGCCCAGGGCGTAGAAGCACAATCGGTCGCCAACTGCTATACCGCGATTGAGCAGGGTCTGGAAGTGCTGCCAATTCTGAACAAGATTGACCTGCCGCAAGCAGAGCCTGAACGCGTGATTCAGGAAATTGAAGATATTATTGGTATTGAAGCAACCGATGCGCCGACCTGTTCAGCCAAAACTGGTCTGGGCATTGCAGGTGTTTTAGAGCGTCTGGTTGATGTTATTCCAGCACCAACCGGTGACCGTGATGCGCCATTACAAGCTTTAATTGTCGACTCATGGTTTGATAACTATCTGGGCGTTGTGTCTCTGGTGCGTGTGAAGCAGGGCCGTGTGCGTAAAGGCGACAAGATGTTGATGAAATCAACCGGTCAAACGCACATCATTACCTCTGTGGGTATTTTCAATCCGAAACATACTGAAACCGATATTCTGGAAGCGGGCGAAGTCGGCTTCGTGATTGCCGGCATTAAAGATATTTTTGGTGCACCAGTTGGTGATACCATTACTTTGGCAACCACGCCAGAAGTGGAAGTGTTACCGGGCTTCAAAAAAGTAAAACCGCAGGTCTATGCTGGTCTGTTCCCGATTGATGCCAGCGATTTTGAACCGTTCCGTGAAGCACTGCAAAAGCTGCAAATCAATGACTCAGCGCTGTTCTTTGAACCAGAAAGTTCGGATGCGCTCGGTTTTGGTTTCCGCTGTGGCTTCCTTGGTATGCTGCACATGGAAATCGTTCAGGAACGTTTAGAACGTGAATACGATCTGGACCTGATTTCTTCTGCGCCAACGGTTATTTATGAAGCCGTAATGAAAAATGGCCAGACCGTATATATTGACAGTCCATCGAAAATGCCAGACGGTTCCACCGTTGAAGACTTACGTGAACCGATTGCCGAATGTCATATTCTGGTGCCGCAAGAATACTTGGGTAACGTCATGACCTTGTGTATCGAGCGTCGTGGTGTGCAAAAAGATATGAAATTCATGAGTAATCAGGTATCAATTACCTTTGAAATTCCAATGGCCGAAGTGGTGATGGATTTCTTTGATAAATTGAAATCCTGCTCACGTGGTTTTGCATCACTAGATTACAACTTCGTGCGTTTTGAAAGTTCATCACTGGTGAAAGTCGATGTCTTGATTAACGGTGAAAAAGTCGATGCGCTGGCAATGATCTGTCACCGTCAGGATGCCCGTCACCGTGGTATTGCGCTGGTTGAAAAAATGAAAGACCTGATTCCGCGTCAGATGTTTGATGTCGCAATTCAGGCGGCCATTGGGGCGCAAATTATTGCCCGTTCAACGGTAAAAGCCATGCGTAAGAACGTATTGGCCAAATGTTATGGCGGTGACGTGTCGCGTAAGAAGAAACTGCTGGCCAAGCAGAAAGAAGGTAAGAAACGTATGAAGCAAGTGGGTAGCGTTGAAATCCCACAAGAAGCGTTCTTAGCTGTATTAAAAGTCGAACGCTAATAAGATTAGAAGGATAAACGCCCATGGATTTTGATTTTAATTTGATCCTCGTTCCTGCCACGCTGTTTTTTATTGCTGTGTGGTTGCTGGATAAATTTGTCTTCAAGCAAAGACAGACCAAAGGGCGGGGCAATGAAAATTTCATTATCACATGGGCGTATGACTTCTGGCCGGTACTGGCCGTTGTGCTGGTGCTGCGTTCGTTTTTATATGAGCCGTTTAACATCCCGTCAGATTCAATGGTGCCAACCCTGGAGACCGGGGATTTTATTCTGGTAAATAAATTTGACTATGGCGTGCGTTTGCCAATCGTCAACAGCAAAATTATTGATACCGGTTCGCCAGAACGCGGTGATGTGGCGGTGTTCCGTTATCCGCCACAACCAAGCATTAGCTACATTAAGCGGATTGTGGGTTTGCCGGGTGATCATATTGTTTATGATCATGGCCAATTTACCATTAACGGCGAAAAGGTGCAGAAAGTTGCGCTGGACTTTAGCCGTGAAAAAGACAGCCTCGATACACCCAACTCGATTTACCATCAGGAAACTTTAGGCAAGCATACTTTTACCATGCGTGAACTGGAAGGCGTAAACGTGGCGCGTCAGGCACCCTTTATTAATTATGTCGAAAATGGTAAATATGCTTCTACAAATGGTTTATATTGGGAAGTCAAAGTTCCAGAAGGTCATTACTTCGCGTTAGGGGATAACCGCGATCAGAGTGCTGACAGCCGTTTCTGGGGTTTTGTACCTGAAGAAAACCTGACTGGCCGTGCCGTCTATATCTGGATGCACAAAGAGCCTGGTTTTAAATTGCCGTCTTTTAGCCGAAACGGCAGCATAGATTAAAATCATCCATTAGGAAAATAACAAAATGCGTCATCAACAAGGGGCATCGTATATTGCAATTCTGGTTGCAATTATTGGTTTTGCTTTTATGGCAAAAATTGCAGTTGCGGTTTGGGGACCGTATTTCGATGATCGAATGCTGGATAACCAGATTAAAGAGCAGTTGATTCATGGACCCAAAAACCTGAGTCCGCAAAAATTCATTGGGGAAATGGATAAGCGTTTAAGTATGAACAACATTCGTGATATTAAATTTGCGGATGTTGCCCAGGTCACCAATGTAGATGGTCTACAGGTGAAGAAAGACTATGAGATAAGAAAACCGTTCTTATTGAATATTGATATTGTCATGAAATTCGAGAAAAGTTTTGATCAAAGCTCAGTCCAAGCTCAATGAAACGCGTTTGGCCAGCCGCATCGGATACCAGTTTAAACAGCCGGATCTGCTCAAGCTGGCGCTGACGCATCGTTCGGTCAGTCACAAACACAACTATGAACGCCTAGAATTTCTAGGCGATTCACTTTTAGGGATGATTATTGCCAATTATCTCTACACTACCTATCCGCAGGAAAATGAAGGGCGGCTGACCCGTATGCGCGCAACACTGGTGCGTCAGGAAGCACTGGGTAAAATCGCCAATGATTTAAAACTCAGTCAAAATTTAATTCTCAGTACCGGTGAATTGAAATCAGGCGGTCATCATCGTGAGTCTATACTTGCAGATGCAGTCGAGGCGATTATTGGTGCGATTTATATCGACTGTGGGGATTTAAACCTGCTACAGACGATTGTGTTAAAATGGTACGTGCCTTATCTGGATCATATTGAGCCAACCGATCAGCTCAAAGATCCGAAATCACGCCTACAAGAGTATTTACAAGCACGTAAAAAACCTCTCCCAGTTTACGAGGTTGTAGATATTCAGGGTGATGCCCCGAACCAGCATTTCAAGGTGGAATGCCGGGTCGATGCTTTACCGGTAATGAAAGGTGAAGGTTCTAGCCGCCGCTTTGCCGAGCAGGCAGTTGCCGCGGAAATTTTAAAACTCTTGGAGCAAACGTCTCAATGACAATCCATTCCGATCACAACGATGCTGATCACGAGTCGCAAAGCGACAGCCACGATTTAATTAATCAATTCTTCAGTTCACAAGGTCAGGAAATTCCATCGGATTACCGTAGCGGATTTGTGGCCATTGTGGGCCGGCCAAACGTGGGCAAATCTACCTTGATGAACCACCTGTTGGGTCAAAAACTGTCTATTACCTCGCGTAAGCCGCAAACCACCCGCCATAAAATTGTCGGGATTGATTCGCGTGAAAAATCTCAGGCAGTCTATGTCGATACCCCGGGGATGCACAAAAAAGAAGTGCGTGCCATCAACAAAATGATGAACCGTGCCGCGCACTCGGCGCTGCGTGATGTGAACCTGGTATTATTCGTCGTCGATGCACAAAAATGGACCCAGAACGATGAACTCGTACTGGAGAAATTGAAAAATGCAGACATGCCAGTCATTCTGGTGATCAATAAACTGGATACCTTCGAGAATAAAAATCAGGCGCTGCCGCTGATTCAGGAGCGTGCCAAGCTGATGAACTTTGCAGAAATTGTGCCGGTATCTGCGCTGCGTGGTGCCAATCTGGAACATCTGCGTGACACCATTGAGCAATATCTGCCATTCCAGCCACCGCTATATTCATTTGATCAGGTTACCGACCGTTCCGAGCGCTTCCTGGCCTCTGAAATTATTCGTGAAAAAATCATGCGTCAGCTCGGTGAAGAACTTCCATACGATTTAACCGTACAGATTGAATCATTTAAAACCGAAGAGCCGGCTTTAAATGAAAAAACCGGTCGTATGAAACCGGCTTGTACCTATATTGATGCCACCATCTTTGTAGACCGTCCGGGCCAAAAAGCCATTGTGATTGGTGAAAAAGGTGCTAAGCTGAAAAAAATCGGGATGGATGCCCGTGTCGATATGGAAAAAATGTTCGAACAGAAAATCATGCTCACGCTTTGGGTGAAAGTCAAAGGTGGCTGGTCAGATGATGAACGTGCATTAAAAAGCTTGGGATATAGCGATATCTAAGCCATGAAACGAGGAACTGTAATGACCAAAATTGCTGTGATTTTAGCCTGCATGTTCATGCTGCAAGGCTGTATTCATAAGGTGGTTACAGTTCCGGTTAAAGTGGCCTATAAAACCACCAAAGGCGTGGTCAAAGGCACGGCCGCTGTGGTCGGTGCAGTCATTCCCGATGGGGATGAAGAAGATGAAAGCAAAAAGAAAGATGATTAGGCTGATATCCTGCCCGCATGCGTAATGAAGTCTTGCATGGCTACCTGATCCATCATCGTAAATACCGCGAGCGTAGTCATATTGTGCATCTGTTTACCCAGGAATATGGGCGGATTGATGGTATTTTAAGACAAACCCCGCCACCACAATATCAACCGATTAGCCTGCAGGCCTCGGGTAAATCTGAACTGAAAAATTTTACCAAACTGGAAATTATCAACCAGCCCGTATTTTTCTTTGGCGATGCCTTTTTCTCCGGTTTTTATCTGAATGAAATTTTGCTGCGTCTGTGTCCGCTCGAAGTCGAGATGCCTGAAACTTTTCTACAATATGCCACCACTTTGCAGCAATTGCAGCAGTTGTCGAGCCATCCGCAGCCAAACAGCTTTTTAAGACAGATTCTGCGCCAGTTTGAGCATGTATTGCTACAAGAGCTGGGTTATGCCATCGACTTTGAAGTGGATGCCAACCAGCAGCCGATTGGTGCAATGCAGCAGTATCAGTTTTTATTAAATGAAGGCTTTATGCCAACGGCGCAGGCTTCCCGTTCCAGTTTAAGTGGCGCGCAGATTTTGAGTATGCGTGACCATGAAAAGGGTAGGGATTTTAATCCAAAACAGTTACAATTACTGTCTAAATTATATCGGCAGATGATCAGCTCCCTGCTGGGAGATCGGCCGTTAAAAAGTCGTCAATTGTGGATACAGAACTCCCAAACACAATCGTAATTAGGAAAAGAGTATGGCTGCATTACTTGGTGTAAATATTGACCATGTTGCAACATTGCGACAAGCACGTGGCACCACTTACCCAGATCCGGTCAATGCCGCACTGATTTGTGAACAGGCTGGTGCAGAGGGTATTACCTTGCATCTGCGTGAAGATCGTCGTCATATTCAGGATGATGATGTGCGTCGTATGCGTCCATTGCTGAAAACCCGCATGAATCTGGAAATGGCGGTGACTGATGAAATGGTCGAGTTCGCCAAAGAAATCAAACCGCATCATGTTTGCTTTGTCCCGGAAAAACGCCAGGAAGTCACCACTGAAGGTGGACTGGATGTGGTCGGTAATTTTGCGGCGGTAAAAGCGGCAACGCAGGCTCTCTCTGTTCTGGGTTGTGATGTATCCCTGTTTATTGATGCTGACTTTGCCCAGATTGATGCCGCAGTTGCTTGTGGTGCACCAACCATTGAAATTCATACCGGTGCCTACGCCGATGCTGAAACCGCAGAGGCACAGCAGGCTGAGCTGGAACGTATTGTGAAAGGTGCCGAATATGCCGCGGCCAAAGGTCTGGTGGTGAATGCCGGCCATGGCCTGAATTTAGATAACGTGACGCCGATTGCCGCAATTCCGCAAATTCACGAACTGAATATTGGTCACTCGCTCATTGCCGATGCGGTGTTTGTGGGTCTGGCACAAGCTGTACAGCAAATGAAAGCAGCGATTAAAGCTGCACGATAATCCTGAAGTTTTTGTATGTCGACAATCAATTATGATGAACTCATGAAGCCGGTGATCGGCTTCCTGGGCTGTGAAACCCCGCAAGCCTGGCTGGATGAAGCGCTGAACAATCTGGAAATCCTGATGCAGGATCATGCCAACTGCGAGAAAAAAGCCGCCGGTACGGCCATGAACCTGATGTTCCGCTACAGCTTCTTTACCGATTTGCAGGTCAAACTGGCGCAACTGGTTCGTGAAGAAATGCTGCATTATGAACAGGTGCTGGAATTTATGAACAAACGCGGACAGGAGTGGAAAGGCTTAAGCGCAGGCCGTTATGCCGGCGGCTTACGCAAAGAAATCCGTACCTATGAGCCAGAAGCGTTAATTGATGTACTGGTGATTGGCGCCTTTGTAGAAGCGCGTTCCTGCGAGCGGTTTTATGCCTTGGCACCGCATGTTGATGAAGAGCTGGGGCGTTACTACCGCTATTTGCTGAAATCTGAATCGCGTCATTATGAAGATTATCTGGCACTGGCATTGGACGTTGCCAAAACTGCCAAGCTAAAAAATCCGGAAGAAGATATTCAGGGCCGGATTCAGCATATTCGTGAAGTGGAAAAAAATCTGATTTTAAGCCCGGATGATACTTTCCGTTTCCATAGCGGTGTGCCGGCGCAGGCAGCTTGAAACAGTCAATATTTTTTGAGAGAAAACGGGACTTCGGTTCCGTTTTTTTATGGCTGTGAGAAGGGGAATCAGGGCTGATTTACCTGTTTTTGAAGATAGATGCTCTGCTGATCTGGCGATTGACGTCTCGCCATTAGATCGCTCGGGAAGATCCTAATCTTCTTTTTTTTATAACCTTCAGATGTGAATCGCTGTAGGAATTAAAAAGATTGGAAGCTATAAATTTTGGCAATAAAAAAGCCCAAGTCTTAAATGCTTGGGCTTTCTTGAATTTGGCTCTCCCACCTGGGCTCGAACCAGGGACCTGCGGATTAACAGTCCGTCGCTCTACCGACTGAGCTATGGGAGAATCTGAATGCGATTATAGAGGGATTTCAGCAGGGGTCAAGCGAAAACTGTCATCTTTTTTACATTTAAAGTTTATATGCTTTTTATTTGTGCAAAATAAAATAAAACACGAAAAAATCTTGCAAAGCAAAAAATCTGTTGTTAGATTAAATCCAGAAAGTCGTTTGACCAAATGGTTAAACAGTGTGGATTTAAACCAACTTGCCAGCACAAAAATGGCTAAATCGGAGACAGCGAATGAATACGCTCAGCATCCCTGAAATTTTTGCAAATCTCAATTTTTACAAAGACAACTACCTTTCTCTTATCAGCAATCCAGCAGATTATTATACGCCTGTTGCTTCGGCCTATATCAACATATGGCCAGTCGGGCATGTCGATCTGTATCTGGGCGATTTGCTGCAGCTGTGGTTTAGTGAAAAATGGCTGATCAATGAGCCATGTTTCCAGCTTTCAGAGCATCCGGATCATGCGATCCGCACGCCATTACAGCGCAGCCAGGATTTATACCTGTATCAGCTTGCCGGCAGTGCCTTGTCGGGTAGTAACCGCTGCCGGGTCTGGTCGGCTTCTGAACAAAAAAAACTGCGGGTGAGTCTGGATAGTGCCTTTAAATATTACTGTATTTATAAGGGTACAGACCGTCCTGACATCTCACGCAGTCAGCTCATTCAGGCGCTGGAAAAGGCCATCTAACCGTTATCTATGGTCCGCTGAATTGAGCGTTTAGAGTTAAATCAGGCCATAAAAAAAACCGCGAACAGGTCGCGGTTTTTTTTATTGCTCAGAAGAGATTATTGAGCAGCTTTTTCAGCTTCGATCGACGCAATCGCTTCATCAACGCCTTCGATTGAATCCGCCGCTTTCTTGATACGCGCTAACGCATCTACCAGCACTTCATCAGCCGTTGCATAAGAGATACGCATGAAACCGCCTAAACCGAATGCATCACCTGGAACCACGGCAACGCCCGTTTCTTCCAGTAACCATGCAGAGAATTCTGTGCAAGATTTTAAGCCTTTAGCACGAATCAGTGGTTTGATGTTGGCGTAGGCATAGAACGCACCATCTGCAGGTAAGCAAGAAATACCTTTGATGTCGTTCAAACCGTTTACCACCAAGTCATGACGGCGTTTGAACGCTTCAATCATTGGTTGTAGAACGTCTTGAGGACCATTTAATGCAGCTTCTGCAGCCACTTGTGAAATAGACGTCGGGTTAGAGGTAGACTGAGACTGGATTTTTTTCATCGCGCCGATCAGTTTAGCAGGGCCCGCTGCATAGCCGATACGCCAGCCAGTCATGGCATAGGCTTTAGACACACCGTTTAACACGATAGTGCGGTCATACAGGTCTGGTGCAACAGTAGCGATGTTGTAGAATTCGTCATCCCAGCGGATTGGTTCGTACATGTCGTCAGATGCGATATACACTTCTGGGTATTTACGCAGTACTTCAGCCAGAGCTTCCAGTTCAGCTTTGGTGTAGATCATACCTGTCGGGTTAGACGGGCTGTTCAGTACCACTAAACGGGTTTTGTCTGTGATGGCTGCTTCTAACTGAGCAGGAGTGATTTTGAAGCGTTGTTCTTCGCCACATTTTACAATCACTGGCACGCCTTCAGCGATGATGACCATATCTGGATAGCTTACCCAGAATGGCGCAGGGATGATCACTTCATCACCTTTGTTTAACAGTGCAAGTGCCAAGTTAAAGAATGATTGTTTACCACCGCAAGACACCAGAATCTGGTTGGCTTGGTAGTCAAGGTTATTGTCACGTTTTAGTTTCGCAATAATGGCTTTTTTCAGGCCTGGCGTACCGTCAACAGCGGTATATTTGGTAAAACCGTTGTTAATTGCTGCAATTGCTGCATCTTTGATGTGTTGTGGTGTATCGAAATCCGGTTCGCCTGCACCCAAGCCAATTACGTTATGACCAGCAGCTTTCAATTCAGCAGCTTTGTTTGTCACAGCAAGCGTTGGGGACGGTTTGATGGCATTTACACGATCAGAGAGACGTACGTCCACGGCAGTATTCCTTCTTATAGGGATTAAAAAATAAAAAGCACACTATCTTAGCTCAAAAATAGTCACTTCGTCGTTTAAAATCTCAACAAATTAATAAAAAATCACGAAATTTGTGCTTCTGCGCCTCAAAATAAGGCATTTTTGAGAATAAAAAGCCGGAGGCTCGCTTCTGACTGCAAAAAACCTTAAAATAGCGCTAATTTGATTTGAGTTATCGTCATGAGTAAGCAGCAGCCTACTTCAAAAAAACCTGTGGTAAAACTCCCATTCCCAATGCCATCTGCGGAAGAAAAAGCTCAGATGGATGCCTTGCATAATCAGGTTCGTCCTAAAGATGAAGGTTATGCCGACAAGCTGTTTCCACCACCACGTGGGACCCGTAAATCTATGGGTAAACGCTAAGAAAAATGCCACGTTCTGTGGCATTTTTTATGGGCGCTTGATGGGTTTAATCCTGGGTTTCACGCCGGTCAAACTGGACATAATAGGCGCGTTTTTGGGTGTACATGGCCTGATCGGCGCGTTTTAGCATCTCTTCAATACTTTCCTGTGGTAGTGTGGTCGCAGACCCAATCGACAGATTCAGCATCTGATTACCATGAAACTGACTGTCAATTAACAGCAGTTCCTGCAAGCCTGCCAAACAGTTGTGCAGGGTTAATAACTGCCAATTGAAATCTACTTATTTCTATATTATTATATACAAATGAGTAGATATGTTAGTATTGGCGTTGCAGCTAAAACACTGGGTGTTTCCATCCAAACCCTAAGAAGATGGGATGAGGAAGGCACTTTA
>NZ_VOXR01000023.1:0-41095 GCF_013420645.1 Acinetobacter sp. C15 | reverse complement strand
TCCGCCTGTTTTAAAATGGACATGATCTGGCTGTCAGTAAATTTAGATGTTTTCATGCAGAATCTCCTGCTCGTATCTTAAGAGAAAATTCTACTTTTAGATCCTTTTATTTTTAGGGGGGATTACCAGGCTCATCTCATACTCAGCGTATTAAAGCACACTCTTTCAATTCAACCTACGAAAGTTTTTTCTGATCTTCTGATCATAAGGAGAAGATCACAGTTAAAAGTGGGGGGAGAAAGTTTTATTGCTCAAAAATAAGCATTTTTTATCTGGAACTTGGATGTTTTGAATTTCTCATTTCATCGTTAAATGGTTACAAAAATTTTCCAATAAGACGGAAAATATTACACGGGAATAAAAGAATTTAATCATTTACCAAGTTAATTAAAGTAAAAGTTATATAACTATTCATCTTTTTAGTCATGCAAAATAGCTTGAAATTAAATCAGATATTCAGAAGCAGAATTTGGTTTTTATCCCTGATTTTGGTGATTTTTTAAAACAGCCCATAAAACAATAAATAACAATAATGACAATAGTTGTTGTCAAATTATCTTTATGCTCATGAATGAAGTTATACATATAAAAACTTCAGAAAAATAATAATTTATGGATGAGCGTATGAAAGGAAAACTGGTATTCAATAGCCTCAATATTGCGGTGTGTAGTGTCATATTGTATGGCTGTGGTGGCGGAGGTGGAGATTCTTCCGGTTCAGGAACATCTTCAAAAGTAGAACGGGAAATGGTGGAGGTGTTATCCACCCGGCCAGATTTAATTACAGACTCGGATGTATTGCTGAAACTGGATCTGCCCGATGATATTCAAACTACGGCGTTGAAAGTGTCCCTGAATGGACAAAATATTAGTGATGCATTTGCCAATGAGCAGCGCCAAGCCTTAGTTGAAGGACTTAAACTGGGCGATAATCAACTCAAGGTTGAAGCAGGGCGTTATTATCAGCATTTAAGCCTGATCAATCATCCTTCGAGTGGACCATTACTATCTGGCCCGCAGTTAAAGCCCTGGACCTGTACTAATGCGTCGACCGATCAGTTCTGTCAAAAGGCTGTGCAATATAACTATTACTATAAAGATCGTTTGGGACTCATTAAAAGTTATGACCCGGCACAACCGCCGGCCAGTCAGAATATTGCCACCACCACTACCGATGAAGGACTAACGGTGCCATTTATTGTGCGTGAGGAAGTGGGCTATCAGAACCGCGATGAATACCGTTTTGCGGTGTTGTATGATCCGAACCAGCCGTGGACCGCCTTAAAGCCACAAGCGCAATTTAACCATAAACTGGTGGTCACGCATGGCCAAAGCTGTGGTAATGATTACCAGTCTGCCTCTGCGCCAACGGTCATTGCCACTTCAAGTTCCATTTTGCCTGATGTCACCATTTTGGCTTTAGGCCGCGGCTTTGGGGTGATGTCGACTGCACTGTCTCATAGCGGTCATAACTGTAATCTGGCGATTCAGGCAGAATCGCTGATTATGGCCAAAGAGCGTTTTATTGAGCAGTATGGCACCTTGCGCTATACCATCGGGCAGGGCTGTTCAGGTGGTGCGCTGGCAGCACAATGGGTGGCCAATGCCTATCCGGGAATTTATCAGGGGATTTTACCCACTTGCTCATTCCCTGATGCCTGGAGTACCGCTTCACAGTTCGCCGATTATCACCTGATGATTAATTATTTCCAGACTCCAGAAGGCCGTTTAAGCTTCTTGCCGCATCAGATTGCGCATGTTCAGGGACATATTTCTGAAATTAATGGCTATGTCAGTGAGCTGGCCCAGTTTGATGTGGCGCGGCCAAATACCATCTGCAAGGGAATTTCATCGGCGCAGTTATATCATGCCACCAATAATCCTCAAGGCATTCGTTGCTCGATTCAGGATGCTGCAATTAATTTGCTGGCCCCACGTCCAACGGAGCTGTGGACCGAAACTGAAAAACGGATTGGTCGCGGTTTTGCCGGCCTGCCGATGGATAATGTCGGGGTACAATATGGCCTAGACAGCTTGATGAAAAATATCATCACCCCAGAACAGTTTGTACAGTTAAACGAAAAAATAGGCGGTGTGGATATTGATATTCAGGCGGTGCCTGAACGTCTAGAAGCCAATTATACGGCGCTGAACAATGCCTATCGCAGTGGCTTAATTAATGTTGGGAACAACCTGAATAAAGTGGTGATTATTGACTGTCGAGGTCCGGACCCGGCGTTGTTCCATGATTCCTATCGTGCCTTTGCCATTCGGGCGCGACTGGAAAAAGCGCATGGCAATTATAATAACCATGTGATTTATGGCGGTGATCTGGTCATGATTGCCGATGCCAAATGTCTGGAAATCAGCTTTAATGATATGGACCGCTGGTTAAGCAATGTCGAAAAAGACTTAAGTGATTTGCCTATTGCCACCAAACTGACCCAAAACAAACCGGCAGATGTAAAAGATGCCTGTATTACTGCCGGCATCATTAACCGCGAGAATCTGTGCAGCACGCTCAGATTACCGGTATATGGCACACCGCGTATGGTGGCCGGGGACAGCCTGACCACCTATGCCAACAAGTGTCAGCTGAAACCTTTAAATGTGTCGGATTATGGCAATACGGTCCGCTTTAGCAATGAACAGCTCCAGCGATTGCATCGGGTTTTCCCGCAAGGCGTGTGTGACTATAGCCAAGCCCCAGTTGGCTTTGCTGACACCATTGGCTGGATGAGTTATCAGGATCGGCAGGGCAGCGTAGTTTATGGAGGACAACCTTTGCCTGCGGTCAGTTCATCGGCTGCACGCGGCTGGGCATCTAAAGCTTTCCAGTTGTTTTAATTCTTCACACATTTTTTGTTTCACAAAAACCAGTGATTTTTCACTGGTTTTTTTTTGATTCATTTTGATTTTTAGTTGAAAATTCATGTGATATAACGGCGGTTATTTCGCCGGTGTGTAGATGGTAGGCAAATAACCTTTGGTCGAATTAAAATGTTAACCAGATCTCATTAATTCGCTGAATTATCAGGTTTTTTAGCGAGAAAGCCCAGATAAGCGTTGTAAAATCATTAGATTAAATTTACTCACAATTATTTTGATTAATATGAATTATTTCTTATAATTACAATGATTTATCACAAAATAGACAAATCCCGGAAAATAGTGATAACTGATTCCGGGTTGTGACACTAAAATGAGTCTGAAAAATTAAAACAATCATAGGGTGAAGGATTATGGATATCACTGAGACGGTGTTTGACTTCAAAGCCTTATCCACACAACAACAAGATTATTTTTTTGAAAAAATTGCCGAGTTTGATCAGCAGGTGTTTACGTTAACCTGTGAAAAGGAGCTAAAGAAATATCTGTATGACCCGCAGGCAATTTCGGTCACTATTATTCAATATTATCATCGTGGCAAACTGGTCGGGCAGACCATTATTCCACTGTTGGCCTTAACCCTGTTACATCAGCCAATTCTGGTGGTCAACTCACGCGCCAGTTTTTTAAAAAGCTATCGCCATCAATACAACCATAAAATCATCAACAGTGCGCTCAAAGCCATGCTGAACCAGCGCTTTAAATATCCTTTAACGCCCATGTGGTTTATTGCCACCATCAACCAGCCGAAGCTTTATGCACATTTTGTATCACGTGTTCGGGGCTTTTATCCACGCAGTGATATCCGGATGCCGGAGGATTATTTAAGCGTGTTGCAGGTGATGGCCAGCCGGCAACACGACATCCAGAAGCGTGATGAAGATATTTATGTGCATCAGACCTGTGTGCCGCTGCGCAGTGAAGAGGAGCTGCAACAGTTAAGAGTGCATGCCAATCCGCATTGCGATTTTTTTCTGCAACACGCACCGGACTATTTTGATGGCATCGGCCTGATGTGTATTTGCCGTTTAGACAGTAAAACCCTGACCGAAACGGCACTCAACTTTGCTTTGGACCGGAAGGTGTCTTAAGGCGCCAGAAATTTTAAATCGGCATGTTCACGGATGGTGTCCGCATCCAGACTGAAAATTGCATCTATAAACGCCACATTAAAACTGCCAACCTGTGAACTTTGCGCGTGGGCCAGTTTTCCGGCAATGGCAAAATGGACATGCGCGGCAATGGTGGCAATGGTCACCGGACTGACCGCGGCATACGCCGCAATTAAAGCGCCTAGGGCACAGCCGGTTGCGGTGACTTTGGGCTGTAATTCCGAGCCACCATTCACCTGCACCACCTGTTCCAGCTGTCTGGACAGAATAAAATCGGATTCACCGGAAATGGCAATACATTCGGCATGCGCCAATAAGCTTTTGGCCTGTGCATATACCGCGGTGCTGTCTAGGGTCGAATCAACACCTTTGGATTCTACCTGTGCGCCGGCCAAGCCGCCAATTTCCGACGCATTGCCGCGAATCACACTCGGTTGAAAGGCCAATAGCGCATCAACCATATCTGAGCGCCATTTTAAGACGGGCCCATAACCGACCGGGTCCAGCACCCACGGTTTGGCAAGACGCTGGGCCGTTTCTGCCGAAATCTGCATGGCCTGCATCTGTTCGCTGGTCGGTGTGCCCAAATTAATACTTAAGGCGCTGCAAATACTGCTAAAGCTTTCTGCTTCAAAAGGATTATCAATCATGGCCGGTGATGCACCGGCAGCCAGTAGAATATTGGCGGTATAATTGGTCGCAACACTGTTGGTGATACATTGCACCAGTGGTTGCCGGGTTTTGAGCAGGCTCCAGGCTTCAATAATTTTTTCAATCATTGCCGCGGTTTCATCGGGCAGGCTGCTGTCAAGAGTGGAAAGCTGTTCTGGATAATTCATCAGTTACCCCTTTATTGGGTAAAGTAGTGGTCTTGCTGTTTACAGCGACGGCAGAACAAGGACACATAATGCTGGGCATCATAATCGACATCCAGTTCATCCGAGCCGCAGTGCATACAGCGTTTTAAGGCATAAAATTTTAAGCGCGGTTCAATCTTTTCCCAGATTTTCCAGATCGGTTGTACAAAGATCATTTCATCATAATTGAGAAAACGGAAAAATAGAATTTCCACCATTTTGCTCATCGGTAGTTGTGGTGGATGTGGCAGCGTGGTGGTCATCCATTTTTCTTGCAGGCCACGTTCACGGTACTGTTCTACGGTTTTTTTCAGCAGATTGGTATTAATGAATTTTTCATTGCGCGGCTGTAATAATTTCTGGCCATGCAGATAATCCAGCGCGGTTTGTACCAGATAAAAAATCTGACCCGCTGCCAGGCTGTCCAGCAGGCGAAAACACAGGCTTTTAAAACTGTTATTGCCAGAAATTTGCACCTGCCAGATGCGGCAATAAAACTGCATGAACTGCACCACTTTTTCATACATCAGTTCATAGATGGCATCTTTGACTTCATCTGAACTGTGAAAGGGCACGCCCTGACTCAAATTCTGGTAAAACCATTGTCGAAGCTGATGGGTAATACTGAACAGGCTCGGCTCTGAATAACCATCCAGCCGCACATTCACATAATACTGGCCGGCTTCATCGGCAAATTCCTTGGCCACCAGAATCTGCTGGTCAAGCAGCTGTTTGATCAGCTGTTTCTGATATAAATAGTTGGGTGAAAAAGGCTGGAATTTAATTCGCTCCCAGTAAATATATTCATCATGCTGGGTATTTTCATGTACCTGATCGTCCAGCATCGACAATAAAAACAGTTTCTGGATAAAGCTTAACTGATTCAGCTTGTGCTCAATCATGTCTTTATCTTTGCCTTTATTTTTGAGCTTGCGGTTTTCCTGTACCAGCGCTTCTTTAATCAGCTGTTTGCGTTTTTTTTCACAGGCCGGGCAATGACAACTGTGCAAATTGCCCGGATACACTTTATGTTCGCAGTAACTGCACTCGTGATAGCTCAGCTCCTGATCGTACTGTTCGGCTTCCACCCAATACATGGCAGCGCGGCACAGCGGACACGAGGTGCTTTCATCTAACTGTTTTTGCAGAATCTGGAGCATATTCAGGTGCAGTCATCATTTTAGAAATAGGATGTCTGGATTATACATGGCTGGGCCGCATTGGTTTGCTCAAAAAAACATAAAGCAGAAAACTTGGACACTATGCTGAATTTAAACGCCCAGACTTGAACAGCTCTTTTTCATAAAAAATACGGCAGGACGCCGTATTTTAAATGGAAGTTAGAGGAGAGAAGATTATACCGGACACGGTAGCGAATCATCCTCCTCACCAAGTTGCTTGGCCTGAATCAGCGCCTGTACTTTTTTGCTTGGGATTTTCTTGCTGCCCAGGGCATCATAGGTATTCAAAATAGAGGTAACTTCATTGGTCTGCATGGGAATGCCTTCACAGCTCATAAAGAGGGCAATCACTTTATGGTCGATGTTGGCCTGATCGAGGGTTTGCAGGGTTTTAATATTTTCTACACGGACGATATGCTCTTTTAAATACATCTCACACCTCTTCTCGTTTTTTCATCATTGTTATCATGCGCTCGGCGCCTTTAAATACAAGCAAGAAGCGTGCACAAAATGTAGCCGATTTGAAAATAATGTAATGACCTACGCTGAAATGGCGATCCATCCAACTGAAAGCGTCATTTAGCCGATAACTGTTTGACTCTAGAAGCGAAATTGAAAAGCTAAATTTGAATAAATCTCCCTTCGCAAATGCTGGCGAATTGTCACCGGATTCATCTTGACGAAGTCTAAATAAGCCTCTGTTTAGACTTGGGAAATTATCCGGTTTTATCTCGCAGTATATTTTTAGCTGCACAGATCACAGGTCTTTGATTACAGAATGTAGTCAAGTGGCAGCTTTATGTAGGAACTTGTATCTCAATAGCGCAGAATTTCAGGTCAGATGGGCAGAACAGCACCAGCATGGCGCAACACCAGCGCGAGAAGATTTTAGCGGGCAGATTAAGCTGTTGGATTCGCTGCATAATTCAGCATCTCTGTATTTTTAAACAGATTTAGTTGAATGATGAATTGAAAAGTTGTGGCCGGATGCCCATATTAGAACAGAAGCGCATTCAGCAGACAGACTGAAAAAGTTGGCGTATGATCAAGACATCATCCGCATAATGCCCCGGCGTATAAACAATTAGGACATGATATGAATATCGCAGCAAATCCAGTGGTTGAAGCAGACCAAACTATTTATTTAAAAGATTATCAAAAACCTGCATTTCTGGTGGATTCAATTAATCTGGATATTCAGGTGTATGCAGACCACACCATCGTCAATGCTATTTTGGAGATGCAGCGCCAGACCGAAGGTGATCTGGTGCTGCTGGGCCGTGACCTGGAGCTGAAATCTATTCATCTGAACGGTCAGCAACTGACCGAAAATAACTATCAGCTTGATGCTGAACAGCTGGTAATTCAGAATGCGCCAGATCGTGCACGTATTGAAACCCAGGTGGTGATTCATCCGGAAAGCAACACCATGCTGGAAGGTCTGTATCAGGCTGGTGATCTGTTTGTGACCCAGAATGAGCCGGAAGGTTTCCGTAAAATTACCTTCTATCCGGACCGTCCGGATGTGCTGTCGGTATTTACTACCCGGGTGGAAGCCGATAAAAAATATCCGGTGCTGCTGGCCAATGGTAACCTGATTGAAAAAGGCGAGGTCGATGCCCAGCGTCATTATGCGATCTGGCAGGACCCGACCAAAAAGCCAAGTTATCTGTTTGCCTGTGTGGTCGGCGATTTAGCGGTGCTGAAAGACAGCTATGTGACTTCTGAAGGCCGTAATGTGGCACTGGAAATTTATGCGGTAGAAAAAGATATTCCTAAATGTCACATCGCCATGGAAGCGTTAAAACATTCCATGCGCTGGGATGAAGAACATTATGGTCTGCCGTATGACCTCGACAACTATATGATTGTGGCGGTTAGCCAGTTCAATATGGGCGCGATGGAAAACAAGGGCCTGAACATCTTTAACACCTCTTGCGTGCTGGCCGATGAAGAATACACCACCGATGCGGCAATTATGCGGGTTCAGTCGGTCATCGCACACGAATATTTCCATAATTGGACCGGTAACCGGATTACCTGTCGTGACTGGTTCCAGCTGTGTCTAAAAGAAGGCTTGACCGTTTTCCGTGACCAGTCGTTTTCAGAAGATTTACAATCGGCCGCAGTACAACGGATTGATGATGTCGCGGTATTAAAAGCGCATCAGTTCCCGGAAGATTCTGGCCCATTGTCGCATCCGCCACGTCCAGATCATTTTGTTGAAATTAATAACTTTTATACCGCCACGGTGTATGAAAAAGGGGCGGAAATTAACCGCATGATGTCGACCTTGCTCGGCAAGGAAAAATTCCGCGCGGGTACCGATGAGTATTTCCACCGTCATGATGGTCAGGCGGTGACGGTCGAAGACTGGGTTGCGGCACTGACTGCGGGTTCAGGCGTTGATTTATCGGCATTTTTAACTTGGTATAACCAGCCGGGTACTCCAAAACTGCAGGCACATGGCGAGTATGATGCTTCGACTCAAACCTATCGTTTAAGCTTTAAACAGAACCTGAAAGCGCATCCGAAATATCCAGACCTGAAAGCCGTGCCAATTCCGGTGGCTTTGGCGCTGTTTAATGCTGAAACCGGCGAGCAATATGCGCTGCAATCTGAGGCCCTGTTTGAAAATGGCGTAAAAGATGGCGTGTATCTGTTTGATCAGGATGAGGCAACCATCGAATTTAGCGGCATTAATGCCAAACCGGTGGTGTCGCTGTTACGTAATTTCTCGGCGCCGGTAAATCTGGAATTTGATGCCAGTGATGCCGAGTTGGCCTTCCTGATGCAGTATGAAACCAACGGCTTTAACCAGTGGCAGGCGACCCAGACCTTGCTGGAGCGCATTTTGCTAAATGGTCATGCGGTAGAAAGTTATCTTCAGGCCATGAAAAACACGGTGCCGGCACTGGTCAATCAGGACCCGTTACTGGCCTCACGAATTTTTGATGTACCAAGTGAAGGTTATTTGGGCAGCCGGATTGATCAGCACTATAGTCCGGTGGACATTCAGGAAAAACGTGAAGCCTTGTTAAATACGCTGGCGCGTGAATTGGGTGCTTTCTGTAAGGAAACTTACTTAAGTCTGGACCCGGACCTGCAAAAAGAGTTTTCACAGGCCATGGGCGTGCGTGCGCTGAAGAATATTATGCTCAGTCTGATGGCACGTCAGGGCGATACCGAAGCCTTTGATCTGGCGCATCAGCAGTATCAGAATACTGGCAATATGTCAGAACGTTTAGGCGCGCTACGTGTACTGGTCTGGAATGATGCACCGCAAGCCGAATCCTGCCTGCAGGATTTCTATGACCGCTTTAAAGATGAAGCGCTGTCTTTAGACCAGTGGTTTACTGTACAGGCCTCCCATCCAAATGCAACGGCTGAAACCATTCATACCTTAACCCAGCATCCGGACTATGATCTGGGTACGCCAAACCGCATTCGTTCGGTCAGTGGTGGTCTGAATATGAATCCGGTAAATACCTGGAGTTTTGGGGTGCAGCATTATATCCATCTGGCCAAATACCTCGATGAAAAGAACCCGATTTTAGGTTCACGTTTGCTGCAGGTGCTGTCACGCTGGTATACGCTGGATGAACCACAGCGCAGTCAGGTACAGGTGGCCCTGGAAACCTTGAAGCCCTTGGTGAAATCGAAAAACGTGGTTGAAACTTTAAACAGTATGCTGAATGTCTAAACCGGTGCAGCTTTCGCTCGAAAAAATAGAATAATGAAGATTTATTTTATTTTCTCGGTATTTAGCTGTAACTTTATGTGAACTTTCCCGCATATTCGCGGGGAGTATGCTAAATTAAGGCTGAAACGTGTTTAGATAATTTAAATAAAAAAGCTCATCATTGTGGTGGGCTTTTTTATTTTTAGCCTGGAAAGGTTCAGGTGAAAAAGCCGGGTTCTGGCGTGAACAAGAGGTTGAGTGATGCTGGTTAAAATTGAAGATGGTTTTTACTTGAATTCACGACATATTATTGCGTTAAGAGTGAACAGAATATTGAATGAAGAGCGTTTTATGGTGTCTATTGAATATACACCACACTCGATGCAGGACAAGGGGCTGTATCAGCGCATCTTTCCGAATAAAATTGAAGCAGAACTGTTTTTACAGGCATTGCATCAGGAAATTTCCAAACCCTGACCGCTGTTCAGCAGATTTAAAAAAAACTCCTCACGTTGAGGAGTTTTTTTATGGCAGCTTTAGATTTACTTTAGACTTTTACAATTAGCACCGGAATAGGCGATTGGGTCAGCACGTTTTGCGCTACGCTACCCAGCATCATTTTCTTGAAACCGGTCCGGCCATGTGAGCCCATAATAATCAGATCGGCACCGACTTCATCGGCAATCTGCATAATGCCATCTGAGGGTGAAACGCCGTGCGCCAGTTTCTGATCGACCTGCACGCCTTCACGCTGGAAAGAATCAAGAATTTCCTGCAAGCGCAGTTTGGCATTTTTTTCGGCCTGCATGAAATAGTCGGTAATGGCCGGAGCAACTTTATAGAAATCGACGCCGACAAATGGGTCAACCGCAATCACGCTCATTACCGTGACCTGGCAGCCTAAATCTTTGGCCAGACTTAAAGCCTGTTCTACAGCAGCATAAGAAATCGGGGATTCATCCACTGGAACAAGAATATGTTTATAGCTGATCATGACAGTTTTCCTTATTTTTACATATGAATATCGCGGGCTTTATTGAAACTGACAGTGAATGAAAGTACATCAAAAGCATTCAGGATTCTGAGCTGTAGTAGGGCAATTAGGCCTTAATGACCAGCACCGGCAATTCAGAACTGCGCAGTACATCCTGAGCAAAACTACCGAGTAGGAATTTCTGGAAGCCTTTACGACCGTGTGAACCCATCACAATCAGGTCAACGCCCATTTCTTGTGCAGCTTCAACCACATGCTTGGCCGATACTTCACCTTCCACAATTTTAGTACTTACAGTAACGCCTGCAGCTTCGGCAATTTGCTGGCCTTCTTTCAGGGCTTTTTGTGCATTACCGTGTGCCTGCACAAAATATTCTTTCATGATGGCAGAGGAATAATAGAAATCGGCATCAGTGAACGGGTCTTCCGCCACCAGACTCACCAGACTCAGCTGACTGTTAAAGGCACGGGCAATTTCAGCTGCATGTTGCACCGCAGAATAGGAAATTTGAGAACCATCGACCGGAACGAGAATATGCTGATACGCCATGGAGAAACTCCTTATTGATATAATGAACTTAATGTTTAGCTATACTCTATAGATAGCACATCACCGGGGGGCATTCAATTTATTCCGGTGTTCTGCCTGCAAAAAAGATACAGATTTTCAATCACAATACCACTTAAGTAGGTCTTTGATTTAAAAAATAATTCTGACTGGAATACTCTACATTGTCAGATCGCATTGTCGTGAAAAACCGGGTTCCATCTGCGCGGCGGCTGCTTTATAGTGAAGAAAAATAAAACAGCTGTATAAACAGGAAGATGGGTGAAATGAAGTATCTGATGTTAAGTCTGTGCATGAGCTTGCTGCTGGTGCTGAGTGGCTGCCAAAGCACAGCCGGTAATAGCCGTATTATTGCCGGCGCATTTAATCTGACCACCCAATTGCAACAGAAACTGATGGATTGGGATGCACCGCAGCAGGTGCGGGTGCTGGAAAATATCCAGTATCAGCAAGATCCGGATTTAAGCCTGGATGTCTATTTGCCAGCACAGACACCTGATGATACCGGATTACGCCCGGCCGTGGTCTGGATTCATGGCGGTGGCTGGATTTCCGGTTCCAAAGCCCATGCGCGCGGTTATTTTAAACGGCTGGCAGATGCCGGTTATCCGGTGTTTTCACTGCAATATCAACTGGCGCCAGCGGCGACTTATCCCACCCAGTTACACCAGATTAATCAGGCACTGGCCTATATTCAGGAACATGGCGCGCTGTTTGGTGTTGATGCCGAGCAACTATTTCTGGCTGGAGATTCTGCCGGTGCCAATCTGGCCAGCCATTATGCAGCTTTGTTGAGTAATCCGGAATTTGCCGCGCATTCGGAATTTGTGCCGGTTCTGGCCTTAACACAGCTGAAAGGGGTGATTTTGCACTGCGGGATTTATGATTTACCGTATTTTATTAAAACCGCGCCGGATGAAATCAAAATTGTCGAGTGGGGCATTTATAACATGGTGCAGGCCTATACCGGCGACCGCAAACAGGATGCGGAATTTCTGCAGCAGATTTCACCGATTCAGCATATTACTCCCGCGTTTCCACCGGTATTTTTAAGTGGCGGCAATAAGGATTTTCTGACTGATACTCAATCTTTACCGCTGTTAGAGGTGTTAAAGCAGCAGCAGGTACCAGTAAAAGCAGTATTTTATCCCGACTCTAAACGCTGGCTGATTCATGAATATCAGTTCTTAATGCATCTGCCCGAAAGCCAGCAGACTTTTGAGCAGACCCTGTCATTTCTGGCCGATTATAGTAAAGCGGATCAGACAGATAGATCCGCGCCCTAAAATCTGCTGGTCATCATGTTAGTCTTTAGGATTTGGCTTTCCAGGGAAATTTCATCACCAGTAACACCACCACACCGCAAACCAGTCCCCAGAAGGCCGAGCCAATGCCCCAGAACTGGATGCCTGAAGCGCTTAGTAAAAAGGTCATTAATGCGGCTTCCCGGTCATCGACCTCTTTAAAGGCAATAAAGGCGTTATGGCCAATGGTGCCAAACAGGGCGATACCGGCCAATGCAGTAATCAGCACTGCCGGAAAAGACATCAGCAGGCTGGTTAAGGTGGCGGCAAACAAGCCCATCAGGATATAAAACAGGCCACAGCTCATGCCGGCAATATAGCGTTTTGATGGGTCCGGATGCACCTGATGATCCAGACTAACGGCGGCACTAATCGCTGCAATATTCACGCTATAACAGCCAAAAGGCGATAACACGGCCTGCGCGGTACCGGTCCAGCCGAGCAACTGATTAACATGTGGCTGATAGCCGTAGCTTTTAATAATGGCGATGCCGGGCAAATATTGAGAGGCCAGATTAATCACCAGCAACGGTAAAGCCAGACCCAAAATCGCGGGCAGGCTAAATTCCGGACTGATCCACACTGGTTGTGCCAATGACCAGCTCACCACAGGAAAATGGAAATCCAGTACCAGTGGGCACAGCAGCATCGCCGCGATTACGGTCAGTACAATGCTATAGCGTGGCCAGAAGCGTTTTGACAGTACATAGGCTGCCAGTAAAGACAGAATAAATGCCCATTCATGCTGAATACTGGCGAACAAGGCAATACCGAATTTCAGCAGTACGCCGGCCAGCATGGCACTGGTCAGGCTTTGTGGAATATAACGAAACAGACGTTCAAAAATCCCGAAAAAACCCAACAGTGCAGTCAGCACGCCACACACCAGAAAAGCCCCAATAGCCTGATTCAGGCTATAACCACTGCCCGTGGCAATAATCAGGGCCAGTCCGGCGGTTGACCAGGACGTCGACACCGGATATTTGTATTTCCACGAGAGCAGCAAGCCCGACAGGCCAATGCCCAGACCCAAAGCCCAGAACCAGGAGGTAATCTGTTCGGCTGTGGCCCCTAAAGTTTGCGCCGCCTGAATCACCAGTACGGCAGAAACACTAATACCAATTAAAAAAGTGATAAATCCAGCAAAAACAGCCGGAATAGAAAAATCATGTATAAGCTTTTGCATAATCCGTTGCACAATAAAAATGGGAGAGAAAGCCGATAAATCATACGCCTTTCAATGGCCATCTAAAAGTTCAAATCTTTATCAGAAGTTAAAAAAATTGCTTGATTTTTATAGGGTCGAGCTGGCCAGTTTTAAGCCAAAACCACAAAACAGCAGGCCAACTGCGGCCACACCGGTCGCGGTAAGGCGGTAATTCCGGTTGAAATAGGTCGCCAGTTTCATTCCGGAAATAATCAGAATTGACAGATAACTCATGCTGATGATTTGCAGAATAATGGCCAGCAGGGTAAAAGTCAGCGCCGGATAAGGATAGGCCGGATCAACAAATTGCACAAAAAAAGACAGATAAAACAGAATCGCTTTCGGATTTAAAATACTAATGGTTAATGCGGTGCGAAAAGGATGAACCTGTTCTGGCGTACTGCTGCTATTCTTGGTTTGAGTCGAGCGGCTTTTCTCGGGCTGCCAGGTGCGATAGGCGGCAATCATCAGACGTATGCCCAAATAACTTAAATACAGCGCACCAATCATTTTCAGCGCTATAAATAGCCATGGAAAACTGTGTAGCACGGAGGCTGCGCCAAAGGCGGTACACAGAATTAAAATCAGGTCACCGGTATAAACGCCTAAAGCGCCCAGATAGCCGGCTTTAATGCCAAAGCGTGAGGCAATTGACATCACATATAAAGAGTTGGGGCCGGGCAGGATCACAATTAAAATGGTTCCAATAATGAACGTCATTACGTCAGTGATACCAAACACAGGAAATCCAGAGAACTAAAAAGGCCGATGCAGCATTATATAGCAACATCGGCCTGAAATACGCGCACAGCGGCGCGGCTAAACAGAAAAATTAAGCTTTAATTTCAGCATCAATACCAAAGCCTTGGCGCAATAACTGGCTTAACTGTTCACGCGCTTTAATAAAGCCATCAATACCGCTTTGCAGTAACTGGAAGGCCATTAAGTCATGTTCCAGCTGCTGTTTAAATTTCTCTTTTGTGATCGGCTCCAGCTCGCCTTGAGCTTCAATCGTGTCACTTGAGAGTTGTGCTGTGACTTCACGCTCATCCTGTTCCAGTTCGGCCAGCAGGTTGGGTGAAACGGTTAACAGGTCACAACCGGCCAGCGCCAAGACCTGATCAATACTGCGGAAGCTGGCACCCATGATTTCAGTCTTCACCGCATGCTGTTTGTAGAACTGGTAAATCTTTTTCACGGACAGCACACCCGGATCTTTTTCAATTGGGTAGTACATGACATTTTCGGCTTTTTTGTACCAGTCCAGAATACGCCCGACAAAAGGGGAAATCAGCGTGACTTTGGCATCTGCACAGGCATGTGCCTGATGCAGACCGAATAGCAAGGTTAAATTGGTATGAATGCCTTCTGCTTCCAGCTGTTTTGCGGCCTGAATGCCTTCCCAAGTTGAAGCAATTTTAATCAGGATACGTTTCTGATCAATACCATATTCTTTATATAGTGCCAGCAGTTCTTTGGCTTTGGCAATAGTGGCATCTGTATCATAAGACAGCGAGGCATCTACCTCAGTCGATACACGGCCATCAATCAGTTTAAGAATTTCTACCCCGAACTTGACGGTTAAAATATCAATGGTGCGTTCAATCAGTTCGTCTTGCTGATAACCTTCTGCTTTGGCCTGATCAAAGGCTTCGGTTAAAAGCGGTTTACTGTCGGCCTGTTCAGCCGCCGCGGTAATTAAAGACGGGTTGGTTGTTGCATCTAAAGGACGAAACTTTTCAATGGCAGTTAAGTCACTGCTGTCGGCCACAATAGTTGTTAAGCGTTTTAATTGGTTTAAGGCGTTCTGTGTCATTGAATCCGCTTCTCTAGTTGTTCGGTTATTGCTTATGCAATTATTTATAACACAAACTGGATTTAACCCAAGTGAAAAGCGTTACAGATCAGTGTCTAATTTGTGCTTTTTCGTTGATTGCGCAAGTGATTAATCAAAAAACGAGCAGCCAGCCCCAGTTTGCTTTCACGGCTCCAGACCAGATCGACAAAATATTCAAACTTGGGCGAGAAATCCAGAAAGTCCAAAACCTGTAGTTGCTGCTTTAAGTTCGGGTTTTCATTCAGCATTTGCAGCGGCAACACACCCCAGCCCAGACCCTGTAAAATTAACGAGCAGGCAGTATGATGATTATCAGTGCGCCAGTACTGTTTGGAAAATAACAGTTCCGGCTGAATACGACGGTCACGGCTGGCCACCACAATTTGCCGGCTGTGCAAAATAGCCTCAAAGCTGACCGGTGCCTGTTGAGCCAAGGCAAAATCTCGGACCGCCACCGGCACCAAGGCTTCGCGTTTCAGTTCTACAAACTGTTCGCCACTGTCGAGTTGTTCACGTTCAAACATTACTGCCAGTTGCGCCGACTGTTCGACCAGCATGTGCATGGCATCTTCCTGTGGCGCTGAAAATATATTGATCTGTAGCGTTGGAAACTCCAGCTGCAGCAGGGCAATGTATTGGGTCCAGTCGCTATGAATCAGCTCGGAAACCACCACAATATTCAGTTCTGATTCCAGCCCTTCACTTAACGCTGCGGCATGCTGTTTCCACTGGTTCATTTCAACCAGCAGTTGCTCGGTCTTTTCATACAGGGTTAATGCCTGTGCGGTCGGCACCGGTTCACGCCCGATGCGTTGAAATAGATTCAAGTTCAGGTCAATTTCCAGATTGGCAATTGACATACTTACTGCAGATGGCACTTTTCCCAGTTGCCGCGCCGCTGCGGAAAAAGAACCGCATTCAATCACGGTTTTAAAGATGATCAGCTGTTCCTGGTTCACATTCATGGGTAGCAACCTGTCAATAATATTGAAAGATTCTAACTCGATTTGTCGATAATTTAAAAATAAGATGGCGACAATTGATGAAATGGATACGGTTTAACATGCTGCTGTCGAAAAGAAGATTAATTCATGCCTTGAGTTATGAACTGATTTTACTGGTGATTATTGCCCTAGCTTTAAGCCTGATTTTCAAGATGCCGCTGGAAGTGACCGGTAGCCTGGGTGTGGCCATGGCAGTAACCTCGGTCTTGTGGAATATGCTGTTTAATCATTTTTTTGAAAAATTTGAAGCACGCAGACAGCTCCAGCGTACGGTGAAAGTACGGATTTTACATGCCATTGGTTTTGAGGGTGGCTTAATGTTAGCCACCATTCCAATGGTGGCCTATGCCATGCAGATGAGTCTGCCCGAGGCTTTTTTGCTGGATTTAAGCCTGACCTTATGTATTTTGGTCTATACCTTTATCTTCCAGTGGGGTTATGACGCGATTGAGGTACGTTTGGGCTATGCACCGGCCTATCGTGAGTCTGTTTAAAATACGTCTGATGAATTTAAGAGCAGACAATAAAAAGGTAATAAAACGTCCATAAAAAAAGCCACTGCACCAGGCAGTGGCTTTTTCAGTGAAGGCGAGGAGAATTACTTCTCGACAATCGCTGTTACACCTTGACCGCCTGCAGCACAGATTGAAATCAGCACACGACCTGAACCTTTTTCATTCAGCAGTTTGGCAGCAGTCGCCAGAATACGTCCGCCGGTTGCAGCAAATGGGTGACCAGCAGCCAGAGAAGAACCTTTTACGTTCAGCTTGTTACGATCAATTGAACCCAATGGTGCTTCTAGACCTAAGCGATCTTTACAGAATTTTGGATCTTCCCAGGCTTTTAAGGTCGACAGCACTTGTGAAGCAAAAGCTTCGTGAATTTCATAGTAGTCAAAGTCTTGTAGAGTCAGACCGGCACGTTCCAGCATCCGTGGTACGGCATAGGCTGGCGCCATAAGCAGGCCTTCTTTCTTCTCGACAAAATCAACTGCAGCCGTTTCCTGGAAGGTTAAGTAAGCCAGTACGTCATGACCATTGGCTTTGGCCCATTCTTCAGAAGCAAGCAGAACACAAGATGCACCATCGGTCAGTGGGGTTGAGTTGCCTGCGGTCATGGTTCGCGCATCACCTTTACCAAAGGCTGGTTTCAGTTTAGCCAGTTTCTCTACTGAAGAATCCGGGCGCAAGTTGTTGTCACGCTCTAAACCTAAGAATGGTGTGATCAGGTCATCAAAGAAACCTGCTTCATAGGCGGCTGCCATTTTCTGGTGTGAAGATGCAGCAAGTTCATCCTGCGCTTCACGCGAGATGCCCCATTCCAGCGCAGTAATCGCCTGATGGTCACCCATTGACAGACCGGTACGTGGTTCACCATTTTTCGGTGCATCCATCAGGTCTTTGATATTGATTTTGGTCAGCGCTTTTAAGCGGTCTTTACCGGTTTTGGCAATATTCAGCTCCAGCAGGGCTTTACGTAAACCGTCACCAAAAGCAATCGGGGCATCGGAAGTGGTATCGACACCACCAGCAATACCGACTTCAATTTGGCCCAGAGCAATTTTATTGGCCACTAAAAAAGCTGCCTGCAAACCGGTTCCACACGCTTGCTGAATATCGTAAGCAGGTGTTTCAGGAGCCAATTCAGTGTTCAGTACACACTCACGAGTCATGTTAAAATCACGGCTGTGTTTGAGTACGGCACCGGCAACGACTTCACCGAGGCGTTGGCCTTCTAAACGATAACGTTCTACCAGACCATTTAAAGCGGCGGTGAACATATCGATGTTTGAGGCAGTGAAGTAAGCGCCATTTGAACGTGCAAATGGAATGCGGTTACCACCGATAATCGCAACGCGACGGACAGTGTTTTGGCTCATGGTATTATCCTGTTGACCAGATGTTTCAGTTGTAGTTTCAGAAGGAGGAGGGGTTGTACTTTTTTTACGGGTAGATGCCGCACGGGTGCGTGCAGGTTTAGCCGCAGGGTTTGCTGACGAATTTGCCGTGCCAGAACTTTTGGTTGTACGCGTTGTACTTTTTGATGTATTTGACACAGTTTCTGTAGCAGAATTTTCGACCGCCGGATTTTCTTGAGTTGTTTTGCTCATAAGGCTTTTCCAAGCATGTTGATGATCTTCTTAGGGGTTACATTAGCATAATCTAGAATAGCCTGAATTGACTACAATGACATTGCAGAATGCTTTCAGGTCAAGTCATCTGTATATGATCTCAAGTATTATTCATAACAAACTGATCGATCTATTGAAATACAAAGTATCTGACATCATATTGAAGCTAAAGGATAACTTTAGATTAATCACAAATTCATTTTGTCTGAGAGATAATAATCATGACTGACCAATACCAAGCTTTTGCAAAATCTCCAATTGGTAAATTTGTCATTAAAAATTTAGGCCTGCCATCCCCAACTTTCCTTGAGCGTTTTGACAGCGCCACGCCTGTGGTCAAGGGTGCAGTATTGCTGGGCGCAGCGCCGGAAAGCACATTATCAGGTGCAATTGCCCAGGTCCTGGCCAATATCCATGCCAACAGCTATGCCGGCAATAATGCAGAATTACAGCAGGCTGCTGCACAAGCCGGTTTAAACCTGTGTGCTTTTAACGCGGGCGATAAAGAATCTAAATTTAAAGCGGTGGTCTTTGATGCCTCAGGCATTCAGAACTCTGAACAGTTAAATGCGCTCTATAACTTCTTTAATCCGGTGGCGCGCCAGATTCAGGCCTCTGGCCGTGTAGTGGTGATCGGCACCACACCGGAAACCGCCAAAACGGTAAAACATGCAATTGCACAGCGTGCGCTGGAAGGCTTTGTTAAATCGGTCGGGAAGGAGTTTAAAAAAGGCATTGCCGCCAATCTGATTTATGTTGATGACGGCGCTGAAGCGAACCTGGAATCGAGCTTACGTTTTGCCTTGTCACCGCGTTCGGCTTATGTATCGGGTCAGGTGATTCGTGTTTCTAAAGCAGATACAGTCGATGTGGATTGGGCTAAACCACTGGCAGGTAAAACCGCGGTTGTGACTGGTGCCAGCCGTGGTATTGGTGAAGCGATTGCGCATGTATTGGCACGTGATGGTGCGCATGTGATTTGTCTGGATGTACCACAGCAACAGGCCGACTTGGACCGTGTTGCCTCTGAAATTGGTGGCTCAACCCTGGCGATTGATATTACCGCCGCTGATGCGGGCGAGCAGATTAAAGCGGCAGCTGCTGCACAGGGCGGTCTGGATATTATCGTACACAATGCCGGTATTACCCGTGACAAGACACTGGCTAATATGAAGCCTGAACTGTGGGATCTGGTGATTAACATTAACTTGGCTGCTATTGAACGCGTGAATGACTATCTGCTGGAAAATGACGGTCTGAATGCCAATGGCCGTATTATCTGCGTATCGTCTATTTCAGGGATTGCCGGTAACCTGGGCCAAACCAACTATGCAGCATCAAAAGCAGGCGTGATTGGAGTGGTGAAATATACGGCACCGGTGCTGAAAAATGGTGTGACTATTAACGCTGTGGCTCCGGGCTTTATTGAAACCCAAATGACTGCGGCCATTCCGTTTGCCATTCGTGAAGCGGGCCGCCGTATGAACTCGATGAGTCAGGGCGGTTTACCGGTTGATGTCGCAGAAACCATTGCCTTCTTTGCCTCAACTGCATCTACCGGTTTAAATGGTAACGTGGTGCGTGTTTGTGGTCAGAGTCTGTTAGGGGCTTAATATATCCCTCACTCGGAATCCCCCCTAAAATCCCTCTTTAATAAAGGGGGACTTCTTCTCCCTTTTTGAAGGGAGGTCGGGAGGGATTTGAGGGAATTAAAATAGAAAACCCAATTCTTATTAAAGAAAGGGTGATTTAAAAGATAAATATTCCAAAGGTTCAGTATGAATACTCGCCATTTTAGTCAACTTCCCAAGCCGTATTTAGCCTATCCAAAAGTGATTCAGGGCTTAATTTTTAAAAAGCCGAAGGGTGAAAAAGTTCTGCCGCAAGTTGAATATGTGGTGGATACATTCAAGGTCGACCAGAAGCATCTGAAAGCCTATAACGAAGTCTGTGGTTTTAAAAATAACGGCTATATTCCGGCCATTTATCTGGCGGTGTTATCGCAAAGCCTGCAAATGCACATGATGACTGCGGAAGCTTTCCCATTTCCGATTTTAGGCCTGGTGCATATCCGCAATCAGCTCAAGCAATACCGTAAAGTTGGCGTGAATGAGCAGCTGACTTTATCCTGCAAGTTTGGTGAATTGCAGCCACATGACAAAGGCGTACAGTTTGATTTTATCACCACTGCTAAAGTTGGTAATGAAGTTGTGATGGAAGGTTTAACCACCTATTTGTCACGTCAGAAAAGTGGCAACAAGCCCGCGGCCAAAGCAGCAGAAAGTGCCGTACCGGATTATGTACCGGCAGGACAATGGGATGTGTCGGAAAATACCGGTCGTCGTTATGCGCTGACATCGGGAGATTTTAACCTGATCCATATTCATGCGTTAACCGCCAAAGCCTTTGGTTTTAAACAGGCCATTGCACATGGTATGTGGAGTAAAGCCAAAGCGCTGGCCAATATCCAGTTGCCAGATGCGTATGAAGTTGATGTCTGGTTTAAGTTGCCAATGTATCTGCCATCTCAGGTGGAATTCTTGACGGCGCAGCAGGCACAAAATACTGACTTCCTGATTCGCAGCAAAAAGAATCAGAAGCCGCATGTCAGCGGTAGCATTCGCCCACTTTAAGTCATAGCGCCTAAGTCCAAACCGGATTTAGGCTTTTTTCATTGTTCACCATATTGCTGGAAAGGATGCATGAACAGCGTAAAAGATTATCTGCGTGCAGATATTCAAAATTATCGTGGTTCAGTGGAAGAACCATTTAAAGATTTGGCCCATCTATTTAGCCGTTTTCAGGATGCCCGCTCAACGCAAGGCGGCGCTGCGCTGGTGGTTTATTTTCAGGGTCATAAAGTCGTTGATATTTATACCGGTCAAAAATCTGCCAATGAGGCCTGGCAGCCGGATAGTCTGTCGGTCTGCTATTCTACCGGAAAAGGCGTGCTGGCCACGCTGGCACATATTCTAGTGAGTCAGGGGCGGCTGGATTATGATGTGCCGGTGGCTGAATATTGGCCAGAATTTGCAGCGCAGGGCAAACAGCAGCTGACTTTAAGAGAGATGCTGTGCCATCGCAGTGGTTTATACGATATCCGTAACCTGATTGCCGATGCCTCGGAAATGGCCGACTGGTCGCATATGCTGGAGGTCATTGCCGCGGCCAAACCGCGTTTTCTGCCGAACAGTGATGCAGCCTATCAGCCCCTGACCTTTGGCTGGCAGGTCGGTGGTGTCTTGGAAAAAGCCTGTAATGAAAGCTTGGCTGTATTGATGCAGCGTCATTTAAGCGAGCCATTGGAATTAAACGGAGCTTATTTTGGCGTGCCGGTAGAGGAATTAGCGCGGGTGGCGCGACCGTTTGCCACATCTCAGCCCGCCCAATATGCCCAGCCTCCCAAAAAACAGGCTGTTGCTAAACCTGCACGTACCGCATCGCCTTTAGAAAAGCTGATGGCCTTCAGTGGACAACATCCGCAAGATTTTCAGGATGCCATGATTCCCAAAGGCATGAAGAAATTTTCATTCTTTAGTGATGCCGGTTTACAGGCGATTGTGCCGGCAGCCTCCGGGGTATTTACCGCGCAAAGTCTGGCCAAAATCTATGCCATGCTAGCGCAGGGTGGCCAATGGCAGGGGCAACGACTGATTTCACCACAGGTGTTTCAGGCCTTAAGTCAGGTGCAATATACCGCCCGTGACCGGGTGATGCCGCTGCCGATGCATTGGCGTTTGGGCTATCACCGCATTCTGAGCCTGGGCAAGTCGGCATCTTCGGGCTTTGGTCATATTGGTTTTAATGGTTCGGGTGCCTGGTGTGATCCAGAGCGGAATTTAAGTTTTGCTTATACCCATAATTTTCCGACCGGTTCCATCACCGGCGATTATCGCTTGTGGGGATTAACCCAGGAAACCTTACGCTGTGCCGATGGTGTGTTAAAAGGCCGTAAGGGCTGGTTTTAAACAGTTTGAGATGATTTTTGGTCCAGCCTTGTGCTATGTTCTGGCACTAGTCAATTTGATGTTGTGCAAAGATGAAAAAAGTCATTTTGATTCCGCTGGTGGCCAGTTCAGTTCTACTCGGATGTCAGGATCAAAACTCAAGCCAGTCACAGACGGTGGTGGAATCTAAGAGCGCAATTCCTGCGTGGGTTGGTGAGTTCAAAGGCACCACGCCTTGTATGGGCTGTTTATCGCGCTGTGATGATTGTCCGGGAATGGCAGTATCTTTAGAACTTCATCAGGATGAAACCTATACCTTGGTGCGTGAAAGTATGAGCGGGCACAATGCGCCGGAAGTGATTCAAGGGCGGATTCGCTTTGCAGATGCGTCGCGTCAGCAGCTTGAACTGCTGCAAGTCAACACCCGAAATTTGCTGTATATCGATCTTGAAAAACAATTGCTCGAGATTCGTGTAGATCAAACAGGCAAACGCTATCAAATGCAAAGTGATTTTATTCTGGCCAAGTCTGTTTAAATACTGGCTAATCATCTGCTAAATATACTGATTTTTAATCCCTTTTTTGCTGGCGCGAACAAGGGATTTTTCTTTGGATGCGCCCGTCATTTATTTCACTATTTACTAAAAAAACAGTATGCTTAGACCTGTAAAAAGGAGCATACATGTATCAGGTACTTGCGCGTAAATATCGTCCACGTAATTTTAATGAGCTGGTGGGACAAAATCATGTTTCTCGTGCACTGACCAGTGCCTTAGAGCGTGGCCGTTTACACCATGCCTATCTGTTTACCGGGACTCGTGGGGTCGGGAAAACCACCATTGCGCGTATTTTGGCCAAATGCCTGAACTGTGAAACAGGGGTGACCTCCACACCGTGTGAAGTTTGTCCGACCTGTAAGGCGGTGAATGAAGGCCGTTTTATTGATTTAATCGAGATTGATGCGGCATCACGTACCAAAGTGGAAGATACCCGCGAACTGCTCGATAATGTGCCGTATGCACCAACGCAAGGCCGCTTTAAAGTCTACCTGATTGACGAAGTGCATATGCTCTCGACGCACTCTTTCAATGCCTTGCTAAAAACGCTGGAAGAACCGCCAGAGCATGTTAAATTCCTGTTTGCCACCACCGATCCGCAGAAGCTTCCGATTACGGTCATTTCACGCTGCCTGCAATTTACCTTGCGTCCTTTGGCAGTAGATGAAATTACCGAGCACCTATCTTCAATTCTCAGCAAAGAGCAGATTCAGGCCGAGCAGGATGCAATCTGGCAAATTGCTGAATCGGCACAAGGTTCATTACGGGATGCCTTGTCCTTAACCGATCAGGCCATTGCCTATGGTCAGGGTGAAATTCATCATCAGGATGTCAAAGACATGCTGGGGCTGATTGACCGCACCATTATTTATGACCTGATTCTGGCGATTCATCAGAACCAGACTGCGCGCGTGAGCGCACTGTTAATGCAGTTCCGTCAGCAGGCACTGGATGTATCACTGGTGCTGGATCAGCTGATTTCGACTTTGCATGAGCTGGCCTTATTGCAATATCTGCCGGATTTAAGCCTGAAATATAGCGCCGAAATTAACCAGAAAATTACCCAGCTGTCGCAGCGCATTTCGGCTCAGGATTTACAGCTGTATTACCAGATTGCCAGCAAAGGTCGCGCAGATTTACAGCTGGCGGTTACCCAGGAGCAGGGCTTTGAGATGTGCGTGCTGCGTCTGCTGGCTTTCCGTCCCTTACAGCCAAATGAAGTGCCCTTGACGCAGGTCAGCGCACAAAGCAACGCAGTTGCTGTAGCACCGGCCGCTGAGTCAGCTACCGCGCAGCCTGAACCGGTGCATCCCGTTGTTTCAGCTGAGGATGAATTAGAAGCTGAAACTGCTGCTATAAACCCACCCGTTGCTGAACCATCATCAGATGATTTTCTGCAGGATGAAGCGTTAGAGGTTGCTGAAGTTGCATCTCCATCCGAACCAGACCATCCGGTGACTACACCGGCAGAAGCGGCATCTGCGCAGATGATTTTTGATCCGGCGGCAGATGAAGTGCTGTTTGATTTAGATGAAGATGATCGTGCTGATCAGCCGGAAACGCAGGATGAGGCCAGCAGTGATGATTTCCTGTTTGATGAAATTGCACCTTTACCGGAAACGGCCGTTGCGCAGCCAACTCAACAGCCTGCTGAACTTGCAGCACCGGTTTCGTCTGTCGCACAACAGCCTGAGCTGACACATCCACAGGATTCCAGCCCGCAAGACAGTTTATTTGCGCAGCCAGCACCGACGTCATCCGTCAACCAGCCTGTCGTTGCTGCTGTAGACAATACCGCTATTCCACGTGCTGATCAGCGCCTGATGCCGCAAGATATTCTGCAACTGCCGGTGCAGTCCTTAGAGGGCGAATGGAGTGTGGAAAAATGGGAATACTGGTTCCGTAATAGTGATTTATCACCGGCAGTTCAGGAACTGGCCCAACACGGCCTGATGACCGGCCAGATTGAAGCTGAGTCGGTTTTCCATATTCCGGAGCAGTATCAGCAATTGTTAAATTCGCAGTTACAGCATTTAGAAGCAGCGCTGAAACAGCAGTGGCCGAACAGCTTCCTGAAAGTGCAGTATGGACAGGTCACAGAGGTGACACCGTATAGCTTGCAGCAGGAACGTAAAGTACGTGCTTATCAACGCGCCAGTGAGCTGCTGCATCAGGAGCCGCAGGTTAAATCGCTGCTCGAAAGTTTTGATGGCGAATTGCAGAATATCCAGTTGAAATAACCACCGTCAGACCATTTCAACCGTTTATTGAGAACGCAGATAAGGCAACAGGGCATTCCGCATTTCGCTTGGAATCGGGGTGCTTTTACGTTGCTGCGCATCGACAAAAACATGCACCATATGTCCTTGAGCTGAAGACTGCTGTTGATGCTGCTTGAAAATTGCCAGATCATATTTCAGCGAGCTGTTGCCCAGCGCTGCAATCGCCACACCGACCTCAATCACTTCTGGATAACTCAGCTCGGCTAAAAAGCTGCAGCCAGAGTCTACCACCAGCCCCATAATCTCGGCCTGATGAATATTCAGTCCGGCTTTCTCAATCAGCAGCGCATTGGCAGCGGTATCGAAGTAGCTGTAATACATGACATTATTGACATGACCATACATGTCGTTGTCTGACCAGCGGGTTTGAATCGGTAAAAAGAAGGTATATTGATCGCGGGTTTTGGTTACCGGTTTCATAAAAAGACGTCATCCCTGAATAGATCGAAAATTTATATTTTTGATTTACCACAACTTTAAATAGCTTCAGCCTTATTGATAAATCGCCTGATAAATGGCCAATGCATCCTGTTTTTCCATGTCGCGTGGATTATTTTGCAGCAGGCGGGTTTGTAACATGGCATCCTCGGCCAGCTGTTCCAGCATGTTTTCAGGTACATTCAGGGCATTCAGTTTTAAGGTCAGACCACTGCGGTCCAGATAGTTTTGCATGTGGTCAATAAACAGATCACACAAGCCATCTACACAGCCTTTGCTGGATGGGTCGAGCAAGGTCATCAATTCGGCATACTGCTGCTTGGCGGCTGGTGCATTAAATTTCAGCACTTCGGTTAAGACCAGCGCATTGCTGTGCCCATGCGACAAATGAAAATGTCCACCCAGCGGATAGGCCAGTGCATGGACTGCTGCCACCGGTGCATTGGCAAAGGCCTGTCCGGCCAGCATCGAGCCGACCAGCATATTCTGACGGGCTTCCATGTTGTTACCATCTTTTAGCACCAGATGCAGATTCTGGTTCAGCAGTTTAAGTGCCTGAATCGCCAGCATATCGGCATAAAAGTTCTTTTTGTGTTTGGAGGTATAGGCTTCAATGGCATGTACCATTGCATCAATACCGGTGGCGGCCGTAATGTGCGCCGGCAGGTTTTGGGTAAAGTTGGCATCTAAAATGGTGACATCGGCATATAGGGCAGCAGATACAATGCCGGTTTTGGTGGTTTCGCCGGTGGTGACAATGGAAATGGGCGTGACTTCCGAGCCGGTGCCGGCCGTGGTTGGAATTAGAATAAGAGGCAAACGCGGTTTTTGCGCCTGATTGACGCCATACATCTCATGCAATTGCTGTTTTTGTTCAGGATGGGCCAGCAGGGCAATAATTTTGGCCACATCCAGCGAGCTGCCACCCCCAAAACCAATGACTGTATCTATCTGGTTTTGCCGGGCGAATTCGGCGGCTTCCAGCACAATATGTTCCGGTGGATCGGCCTGTACGCTGGCATAAATGCGGTAATCACATTCGGCAGCTTCGAGAGTTTCCAAAACAGGTGCATGCAATTGTAATTGCACCATTCCCGGATCGGTCACCAGCAGCACACGTTGATTGTTCTGTTCAGTCAGGAGGGCTTTGAGCTGTTGGATGCTGCCCAGTCCGGCAATAATGTTGGGCACAGTCTGGAATTGAAATGGGCTCATACGCTTTATCCTTAATTTTTATACTTAAATCAACATTTATCTATAGTGACAATATAGGATTCATCCTGCAAATAACTTAACATAAGACACTTTAAAAGAAAGCAGTTTTGAGGTTGTTATGTCATCCAGAACGCCATACAAGGTGTTATGTGTCTGTTTGGGCAATATCTGCCGTTCACCTACCGCGGAAGTGGTGTTCAGACATTATTGTGATGCACAGCAACTGAATATCTGGGTCGATTCTGCCGGCACCAGTAATTATCATCCGGGCAAAGCACCCGATGCGCGCAGCCAGCAACATGCTTTGCAGCGTGGCTATGATTTATCTGCCTTGCGTGCCCGTCAGTTAACCACGCGCGATTTTCTAGATTTTGATCTGATTCTGGCGATGGATCAGGAAAACCTGCAAAATATTCAGCATCTAAAACGTCATGCAGCCGAAGAATATGGCGCAGAGTTGCTACGTGCCAAAGTGGCGCTAATGAGCGAACATGATCCACAATATCCACGTCATGAAGTGCCTGATCCTTATTATGGCGAAGCCGATGGCTTTGAACGCGTGCTGGATCAGTGTGAATCCAGTGCACAGGCCTGGATCAATATTTTAAAAACAGAATTGGCTTAAATCAGGTTTAAGAATATGAACATTCAACATCAGGTCCAGCTTAAGCCTTTTAATACCTTAAATCTGGCTGCAAATGCGTCTCATTATATTAAGGTACATTCCACCGATGATTTAATTGCGGCCTTAAATTATGCCAAGTTGCAGCAGCTGAATGTGCTGATTTTATCGGGCGGCAGTAATATGCTGCTGCCAGAGCAGATTCAGGCGCTGGTGTTACATATGGATATTCAGGGCATTGAATTCCTGAATGAAGATGACAATTTCAGCACCATTCGCGTCGGTGCGGGTCAGGTCTGGCATGATTTTGTGCTCTGGACCACTGAGCAGCAGTTATTTGGCCTGCAAAATCTGGCTTTAATTCCCGGTCTGGTCGGTGCATCACCGGTACAGAATATTGGCGCTTATGGGGTTGAGGTTGGTGAATTTATTGAATCGGTACAGGTTTATGACCGTTATAACGGCCAGTTTAATTCAATTCTGGCCAGTGACTGCCATTTTGCCTATCGCCACAGTATTTTCAAAGAAAATCCGAACCGCTATATCATCACCCATGTCATATTCAAGCTACGGAAACAACCGGACTTGAAACTGAATTATGGCGATTTAAAAACCGCTGTGGGTGATGAGCAAACCGCTGAAAACCTGCAACGCCAAGTGATCCAGATCCGTCAAAGTAAACTGCCAGATCCGCAGCAATTTCCAAATGTTGGCAGCTTCTTTAAAAATCCGGTGGTGACTGCCGCGGTCTATGAACAGCTGGCGACTCAATTCCCGAACATGCCGCATTATCCGCAGCCCGAAGGCCAGGTCAAAATTGCGGCTGGCTGGCTTATTGATCAGGCCGGCTGGAAAGGGAAACAGCTGGGCATGGTTGGTATGTTTCACAAGCAGGCACTGGTGCTTGTCAATTATGCCAATGCGACCCTGGCCGATGTTCAGGCAACATATCAGGCAGTACAGCAGGACGTGTACCAAAAATTTGGGATACACTTAGAACCAGAACCGGTGCTGTTTAATGACGCCGGGCTGATTATTCCCCACAATACCTTTTAATCAGGTTAGGCATTTATGAATAGAACTCACTGGATGGTGCGTATCGTACAAATGGCGGCTGTGCTATTTGTGCTGATGGGCTGTCTGGTGGTTTTTATCTATTCGCCGTTTTATTCCAAGTTTGTGATTAAAGTGCTGAATACCATTGTGCCGGTGGAGGTCAATGAAGTGGCTGCACAAAGCCAGCAGATGGGGGCACTGACCGATCAGGAAAATCTGGAACCTGGCTCGAATTTGTGGATTGCCCGGCAAGCTTATTTAAAAGTGATGGAAGAAGAGATTCAGGCTAAAAATTCACAGAATCTCACCACCATTCAGGCACGCTATAAAGCCTTGCAGGCTTTAATTCAGGATGAGCAGCGCAGTCAGCAGGAACAAGAGCAGGACAGCACACCGCAAATTCCATTGCTGGCCGATGTTTCCGCATCTGAGGCGCAACTTGCACAGCCTTCACAGCAGTTACAGGATTTATTGGAGTTAGACAGCTCTGAAAATCAGGCCCTAATGGAACAGTATCTGAAATTTTTAAGAACCCATGAAGTGGCAGCGGTTGAAACCGTACCGGTTGATGAAGAAATTTTTCAGGATATCGCACTGATTCAACAACAAAATAGCCAGAAGCCGCAAATAACTTCCCAGCCGTATGCAATTGTGGTTCTGGGCGGCGGTCTGACCTTACATGAAAATCAAAAAGATATTATTGTGAATAACTACACACGACTACGTTTAGAAAAAACCTTAGAAATTGAAAAACAGTATAAATTACCCATTGTGCTGAGCGGTGTTGAAGCACCTTATATGCAGAAATGGCTGGCAGAACGCGGGGTTGAAGCCAACTTGCTGGAAGATCGCAGTATGAACACCTGTGAAAACTCGCGTTTTAGTTCCTTGCTGCTACAGAAAAAAGGCGGCGCACCAACGGTGATTTTAATCACCGATCAATATCACATGCCGCGCACACGCCGTTTGTTTGCCTTAAACGGCATTGAAACCGTGCCGGTGGTCGCGCCAATTCCAACCGAGTTGACCCAATGGCAGCCTAGTGAGCAGAACTATGATCATAGCCGCCGTGCCAATTATGAAATGCTGGCCACCATCCGCGATATGCTGTTTGGTTCGAGCGACTGCCGGGAGGTGCCATAATGCCGAATATCCCGTTTTTAAATCCGAGTGTGCTGAAACAGCTGGATTTACCGGTTCCTAGCCGCGATACCACGCCGCAGGTGCTGGAGCCTTTAAACCTGAACCGGCCTTATGCGCCCACGGTGGATATTCAGGCCTATCGCCAGCTTTACGGTTTTGACAGCTTAGAGTGCGAGCATTGGCAGGGTTATGTGCAAATGCCGCTGTTTAAACTGCATGTGCAGGTGTTTCAGCCTAAACTTGAAGCGGGCAAGCTGGAAAAAAGCAAAGGTACGGTGTTTTTACTGCATGGCTATCTGGAGCACAGCGGCATTTATCAGCCGATTGTCAAAGAAATTCTGGAGCAGGGCTTTAGTGTCTTGACTTATGATTTGCCCGGCCATGGTTTAAGTAATGGCTCGCCCGCCAGTATCCAGAATTTTGATCATTACCAGCAGGTGCTACACGCCATTTACCAATATGTGCGCAATGCCGATCAATTGCCTAAGCCTTGGCTAGGGGTAGGGCAAAGTACCGGTGGTGCGATCTGGATGCATCATTTACTGGAATTTGCCGAGCGCCGGGAGAATCCGTTTGTTGAGCGGGTGCTGTTACTGTCACCTCTCATCCGTCCAGCCAAAAGTGCCTGGTGGCATAATTCAGTGGGCCTTGGGATTATCCGCCGGATTAAACGCGAAGTGCCACGCCATTTCAGACGCAATAACCATAACCCGGAATTTTTGCGTTTTGTGCGCTTAAAAGATCCGTTACAACCACGCATGATGGGCATGGACTGGATTCTGGCCATGTCCAAATGGATGCTGGAAATGGAGCAGCGACCAGCGTGCCGGATTCCGGTGTGGCTGGCCCAGGGCGCGCAGGATCAGACTGTGGACTGGCGCTATAACATCGAGTTTATCCGGCGTAAATTCCGCCTGCAAACCTTGCTGATGCTGGAAGAAGGGTCACATCAACTGATTAATGAACGCCCGGATATTCGTGCGGCCTTAACCGGTTTGATTCCAGCCTTTTTACATGCTTCGAATTCCAAGACTTATTATTAAGCTTTCCTCCATTTCATAAAAAAGATGCGGGTGCCTCTTTTTTAAAATTCTTCCGCTTTGGCCAAATTCCACATACGGAAATAAAAGTTTTCTTCATCTTTATTTTCACAGCTCAGTAATTCGCCTTCTTTCAACCAGAAATGCAGCTGGGCATAGTTTTTAATTTCCCGGTCGTTAATCCGCTGCGCCAGATGATGGGCACGAATGTCGGCCGGGTGTTTTAAACCGGCTGCCGCAATCATTTCCGACAGGGCATGCATGGTATTTTTATGGAAGTTATAGACCCGTTCTGCTTTGGAGGGTACATGTAGCGCTTTTTGACGGTCTTTATCTTGTGTGGCGACACCGACCGGACATTGGTTGGTATGACAGCTTTGCGCCTGAATACAGCCAACGGCAAACATAAAACCACGGGCTGAATTGACCCAGTCTGCGCCTAAGGCAAAGGTACTGGCAATATCAAAGGCACTGATAATTTTACCGCTGGCCCCGAGCTTGATTTTACTGCGCAGGCCCGCGCCAACCAAAGTGTTATGCACAAATAGTAAGCCTTCACGCAGCGGCGTACCAATATAGTCACTAAACTCAATCGGGGAGGCGCCGGTACCGCCTTCTGAACCATCTACCACAATAAAGTCGGGCACAATTTTGGTCACCAGCATGGCTTTGACGATACTCATAAATTGCCAGGGCTGGCCAATACACAGTTTAAAACCCACCGGTTTACCACCCGATAAATCGCGTAACTGCTGTAAAAATTGCAGCATTTCAATTGGGGTGCTAAAACTAGGATGGCGTGAAGGTGACACACAATCGCGGTCACGCGGCACGCCACGAATCTGCGAGATTTCTTCTGAAATTTTATGTTTCGGTAAAATACCGCCATGGCCCGGCTTGGCACCTTGGGAAAGCTTGAGTTCAATCATCTTGATATTCGGATTACCGGCCTGACGGGCAAATTTTTCCGGATCAAATAAACCTTCTGCGGTGCGGCAACCAAAGTAGCCACTGGCAATTTGCCAGACAATATCGCCGCCATATTCCAGATGATACGGGCTAAGGCTGCCTTCACCAGTGTCATGATAAAAGCCACCAAGTTTGGCCCCTTTATTTAAGGCACGGATGGCATTGGCGCTCAGGCTGCCAAAACTCATGGCAGAAATATTTAAAATCGATGCGCTATAAGGCTGGCTGCATTGTTCATTGCCAATATGAATCCGGAAGGTTTTTGGATCAGCCGGTGGGCAGGGGCGCAAGGAATGCACAATAAAACGGTAGTCGGCTTCGTACACATCCAAAATCGAGCCAAAGGGTTTATCGGCATTTTCATTTTTGGCACGTTGATAGACCAAACTGCGCTGCATGCGCGAAAAAGGCTGGGCATCCTGATCGGCTTCAATAAAATACTGGCGAATTTCGGGGCGGAAATCTTCAAAAATAAACCGGAAATGACCCATAATCGGGTAGTTTTTCAGAATGGAATGCTTGGTCTGAATGACATCATACAGACCGACCAGACTCAGCAGCGTGGTGATCAGCCAGAGCGAGTTAATTACGCCATCGGACAGAAAATAATAAATATAATGTGGCTCATAAAATAGCCTAAGCCATGTAATGCCCAGCGCAATTAAAATACAGGCAAACCAGACCGAGTGACGGGAGAAAAAAGTATTTAAAAGTTTATGGCGAATGGCTTGGGCTGGACTTGGCATTGTTATGATTTTTCCATTGCGAATTCAATCTTGTATTACTGTGCAGATTCTGAATAGGGCATACAAGTAATGATTTGTGAAATTTGGCAAGGGCTTTAGCACAGCTTAAAAATGAGCAATAAAATCTATAAAAATTAAAAAATAGCTGCTATGCTGAAATCATAAAAATAACAGTGCTAACACTCTGAAATTCCTTAATTCTAGGGATAGAGAACCGTTTAATAATATCGCTATATTGAAAGTTAAAAGATCGGGGAAGACAGTGGACATTACAGAATCAATATTACCGGCCCCTGTGCTGATTGTGGAAGATGAACCCATGATTCAGTCACGCCTCAGACATATCCTCCTTGAAATGGGCTACAGCAATGACATGCTGATTTTTGTTAGCCATTTAAAAGCAGCATTACAGAAAATTGAAGAACAGCCGGTGTCTTTGGCGCTGGTCGATTTGGGGTTGCCAGATGGCAATGGAATTGAACTGATTGAACAGCTTCGGGCCAAAGACAGCAGTGTACTAATTTTGGTGATTTCGGCCTGGAGTACGCAAAACAGCCTGTTTTCGGCCCTTCAGGCGGGCGCCACCGGTTATGTGTTAAAAGAACGCGATGATACTGAAGTGATCATGGCCATCCGCAGTATTTTAAGAGGCGGCGCACCGATTGATCCCTTTATTGCCCGGGAAATACTGTCACAGATTTCGGTGCAGAAGCCGCAGGAAATTGCCAAGCCGTTTAAACAGCCCGATGAAGATATTGAACAGCTGACCAACCGTGAACATGAAATTCTAAATCTGGTCGCGCAGGGCCTGAGTAACCGGGAAATTGCCGAGCAGCTGTTTGTGTCGCGGTATACCGTGGAAAGTCATATCAAGCATATTTATCGCAAGCTCTCGGTAAGTAAACGCACCAAGGCAGTCAGTACAGCGCGCTCATTAGGCATTTTATGATCTACAGATTGCTCCAGTTTTGGTGCGGCTGTTGTCTTTATCTTTGTCTATCGAGTGCGTATGCAGAGCAAAGCTATGCCATAGACCCGTATTGTCAGGTTAATATTCAGTCGGTCAGCACCGTACAGACACCGGATATTCATAGCCATCCACATACAGGATGGCAACCTGTGACGTTGCCTGATCGCTGGAATGAACGCTGGCCGGATTATAACGGCGGGGTGTGGTACAAAATTGTCTGGAACTGGTCCTGTCAGGAACCGGCCGTGCTGGATCAGTCGATTGTATTTTCTATTAATTATTTAAATAGTGCGGGTGCGGTGTTTTTAAACCGCGATTTAATCTGGTCAAACCGGCATCTGGAAGAGCCGCTTTCCAAAAGCTGGAATATGCCACGTTACTGGATTTTACCGATTAGCGGCCTGCGTCCCGACCAGAATGAAATTTTAGTTTATGTGCGAGGCTATGCCTTTCAATCCGCCGGTCTCGGTGATGTTTCCTTCCAGAATGTCTATAACAGTTATACGGAATATCAGCAACAGATCTGGGATCGTCGTACCTTATTTGTGATTAATGCAATTTTATCGGCGACCTTGGGTGTGTTGTGTCTGGTGATCTGGCTGTTTCGGCGTAAAGAAGTCAGTTATGGCTGGTTTGCCTTAAGCTGTTTGCTGTGGCTGTTATTTGTCTCCAATATTATTAGCACGGAAACTTATCCCTTCCCGAATACGCTGATGGCGGCACAGGCCAATATTGCCTTTTTTGTGCTGTATATTCTGTCATTCATTGTCTATTTGCTACGTTTTGTGGATAAAAAATTTCCGATACTGGAAGAAACCGCTTTTATCTGTTCGGTGGCGGTGATTCTGGGCATTTTCGTAACGCCACTCGATTATGCACAAACCGTTTTCGGGCTGGTATTTTTAGGCTATAGCCTGTTATTTTTCGGGGTTTTCCTGTATCTGCTGCGTTTAACCTTCCGCGTGCCGCGGGTGGAAAATATCCTGCTGGTGATCTGTTTAAGCCTGATTATTATTTTTGCAGCTTTAGATATTGCACTGTTGGCTGCGCCGTTTGATACCGATTTACAGCCCTTATCACCGTATACCTCGCCGGTGGTGACGCTGTTTATTGCATTAATTCTCGGGATTCGCACCACCAAAAGCATGCAGAAAATTGAGCAGTTTAACCAGCAACTTGAATATCGCGTGTTTGAGGTTCGTGAAGACTTAAAACAGAGCATGTCGGAAAAGCATTATCTGGAATTGGAAAATGTGCGTTTGCAGGAGCGGATTCATCTTTCGCATGATTTGCATGATGGCTTGGGTGCTTCGCTGGTACGCTCGATGATTATGGTCGACCAGAGCGAGCAGCCCATGAGTAACCGCCAGTTTCTGTCGATTTTGAAATTACTGCGTGATGATTTGCGGCAAATTATTGACAGTGGCTCCTCAATTGGCGCCAAAGTGCCGGAAACGCCGGTGTTATGGATTGCGCCGGTGCGTCATCGTTTTAGCCAGCTCATGGATGAAGTTGAGATGCGCGCCACCTGGAACATTGCCAGTGAATGGGTAGTGCAACCGACACCGCTGCAATGTCTGAACCTGATGCGGGTGCTGGAAGAAAGTCTGACCAATGTGGTGAAGCACAGTCAGGCCAAGCATGTGCAAGTGACACTGGATTTTCCCGATGAACAGACTTTATGTTTAAGTATTCAGGATGATGGAATTGGATTTGATACCCATGGGGTGCTCGATCACGGGATGAGTATTGGCGTACGCAGTATGAAGCTGCGTCTGGCGCGGATAGGTGCAGAGTTAAAGGTGAACTCTACACCCGGTTATACCTTAATCAAGGCGATTTTAGTGGTATCACCTCAGGATTAAGCCCTTATTCGGCCTCATCTTCTGCATCTTCAGCTGGCAGCAGCATCAGCACAGAATCATTGAGTAACTGGGCTACATCTTCCAAAATGTCTTCATGGTACAGGTCTTCATTCAGCTCGACGAGTTCACCATCAGCAATCTGCTTCAGTAAAGGCGCAAACTCATCCGAAATATACAGACCTTCACCGTTGGCCCAGAACAGTAACTCGCCATCTTCTTCGGTATAGAGCAGGCGTGAAGCCGGTTCTAAAATCAGTTGATAGCCCTGATCCAGCGCATCTTCCAGATCGCCAGTACCAATTTCTTCTGCTTCTGGAATATTGTCCGGATATTTTGGCTCTGACATCAGGCTCATGATGGCATCTTCCAACACGGTCGAGTTGTGCAGTTGTGCCAGCAATTCGGCTTTTAAATATTCCAGTTCCGGCTGGGTAATTTGTCCAATCGGGCTGATCTGGTCGCGGATCAGATCTTGCAACGGATTTTTTAGCAACTGGTTGTCAGAAAACTTGTCACTGACGCGATCCATCATGTCACTGATATTTGGCATACGGAAACCGAAAGAGAAGGTCAGGCAGTCATCTTCGGCCACGCCATAGTGCGATAAACCTGGTGGCACGTAAAGCAGGTCACCCGGTGCCAGCACTTCATCAAAATTGACATCCATCTCTGGCAGTAATTTCAGCGGCTGACCTGGAACAAATTCGGTTTCGGCATCACACATCTGGCCCAGTTGCCAGCGGCGATGACCATAGCCTTGCACCAGAAATACATCATAGAAGTCGAAGTGTTTGCCGACCGAACCGCCTTTTGGCGCATATGACACCATAATGTCATCACGGCGCCACTGCGGAATAAACGGGAATTTTTTCCACAGTTCCGCCAGATCAAAAGAGTAGTGATCTACCGCTTGGACCAGCAGCGTCCACAGCTTTGGCATTTTCTGGAAATCGGCTTTTAATAGCGGTGAAGATTTTACGGACCACTGGTTCGGATCACGATCTTTCTGCTTGATTAAGCGGGCGCTGATATTTTCGTCCAGTGCCAGCTCCATGACATCACTCGGCTCAAGAATATTGGCAATTTCAGGCAGAGCATTACGCACCAGCAGCGGTTTTTTTTGCCAATATTCGGCAAGGAATTGTTCAGCGGTGATTCCGCCTAAAACGTCTAAAGGTTGAGACATGTCAAATAACTACAACATAAATTTAGCTGTTATTGTCCCTTGAGTTGTGCGGTGGTGCAAGTGATGAACTTCATCTTAAGGAAATTTAGAAAAGTGGCAGAAGGGAAAAGATGGCGAAAAAAATGATCAGGACAGGCACCTGATCATTTTGGGTATTGCATTACCGTGTTTAGGGAATCTGCAGATTAAGCTGGCGGAGAATCTGGCACAGCTGAATCATTGGCATACCCATCAAGGTGGTCTGGTCCTGGCCAATCATCTGTTCAAACAGGCTAATCCCCAGACTTTCGCATTTAAAACTGCCGGCACAATGCAGCGGCTGTTCCAGTGCCACATAGCGCTCGATTTCATCCAGACTCAGTTTACGGAATTTGACTTTGTAGTGTTCAACCAGGGTCTGTTCAAAACCGCTGGATTTTTGCTGTACGCTCAGCGCAGTACTAAAGTAGACAATTTTGTCCGAGTTGGCCTGCAGCTGGCGAATGGCTTTTTCCGAGCTTAAGGGCTTGCCAATAAAAATATCGGGCGCACCTTCACGCCACGCCACCTGATCGGAGCCAATCACAATGGCTTCAGGATATTGCTCGGCAATACTCTGGGCTTTTTCAAAAGCCAGCCGTTTGGCCAGATCATCGGCATGGTTTTCACCTTGCGGTGATTCATCAATGTCGGGTGTCATACACTGATAGTCGAGCTTTAAACGGTCCATCAGTTCTTTACGGGTCTGGCTGCTGGACGCCAGAATAATCGGACGCTTCATTAGACAGCATATTCCATCAAAATATCTAAGGGAACGTAAGACAGTACCGCCTGATGGCAGGCCTGAATTTTTACGGGTGGTGCTTTACCGGCCTGATAGGCTTCAACCCAGCGGGTCACACAAATACACCAGAAATCACCCGGTTTTAAGCCCGGAAATTCGACTTCAGGCAACGGTGTGATCAGGTCATTGCCAATTTTCTGGGAAAAGTTCAGAAATTCCGAGGTCATTTGTGCACAAACAGTGTGCTGGCCCAGATCCGTGGGCGCCGTATGGCAAAAGCCATTACGAAAATAGCCGGTAATCGGGTCAAAACAGCAGCTGGCCAAAGGCTCGCCTAAAACATTTAAACGGTTCAGGGTTGGATCTGGATGTATAGACATAGGCATAAAAATTATCAGGTCTGTTTTTTTCCTATCATAACAAAACTTTGGCAATCGTTAGCTTTTCTGCAAAAGAAGCTAACCTTTTTCTGCATAATCATTTAGAATCTTGGCGATTTTAATATCTAAAAAGTGAGCTATACATGAATTTTCAGCGTATGACTGACCTCGACCTGGCACAAAAGCGTGTTCTGATCCGCGAAGACTTAAACGTGCCGGTGAAAAATGGTGTGATTACCAGCGATGCGCGTTTACGTGCTGCCTTACCGACAATTAAAGCGGCTTTGGAAAAAGGCGCAGCCGTAATGGTGTATTCTCACCTGGGTCGTCCTGTTGAAGGTGAACCTAAAGCTGAACAATCACTTGCGCCTGTCGCAGCTTACCTGACCGAAGCACTGGGCCAGGAAGTCAAATTATTGACTGACTACCTGGATGGTGTAGAGGTAGAAGCAGGTCAAGTGGTGTTACTTGAAAACTGCCGCTTTAACGTGGGTGAAAAGAAAAACAATCCTGAGCTGGCAGCAAAATATGCAGCGCTGTGTGATGTATTCGTAATGGATGCATTTGGTACTGCGCACCGTGCAGAAGCGTCAACTGAAGGTGTTGCGCGTCTTGCTAAAGTTGCCGCAGCAGGTCCTTTACTGGCTGCTGAACTGGATGCCTTGGGCCGTGCACTGCAAACCCCAGAAAAACCAATGGTGGCGATTGTTGCCGGTTCTAAAGTATCCACCAAGCTGGATGTACTGACGTCACTGTCTGACATTTGCGACCAGTTGATCGTGGGTGGTGGTATTGCCAATACTTTCCTGGCCGCTGCGGGTTACAACGTGGGTAAATCACTCTGTGAAAATGATTTGATCGACACAGCCAAAGCCATTGCTGCCAAAGTATCTGTACCACTTCCAACGGATGTGGTAGTTGCAGATGCATCTGAAATCAACTTTGATGACTTCTTGGGTTCACTGGCGGCTGCCAAAGCAACCGTGAAAAAAGTAGAAGATGTGGCTGACAACGACATGATTCTGGATGTTGGTCCAGAAACGGCAAAAGCATTTGCTGAGATCTTGAAAACTTCTAAAACGATTCTCTGGAATGGCCCAGTTGGCGTATTCGAAGTGGATCAGTTCGGTGAAGGCACCAAAGCCCTGTCTTTAGCGATTGCTGAATCAGAAGGCTTCTCAATTGCAGGTGGTGGTGACACCTTGGCTGCCATCGACAAATATGAAGTTGCAGACAAAATTGGTTATATCTCTACAGGTGGCGGTGCTTTCCTTGAGTTTGTAGAAGGCAAGACCTTACCAGCAGTTGCCGTATTGCTAGAACGTGCTTAATTCGCACACGCTTGCAAGATGACAAAAGGTTGACCTCGGTCAGCCTTTTTTATGCACTTCATTTTTTAGTCATAAAACTGTCATGTTTCTGAAATATTATGATCAAAAATCACCGGGTTGTAGGATATTCTGATGAACCAAAAATTAACTCTTGCCGCGTTACTTGCTGCATCTTTAGCTTTCACTGCATGTGCTAAAAAAGACGACAATGCAACAGCGACCACTGCAGATGCATCAGCAGCTGTAGCGTCAGAGCAAATTTCTGCAGAACAGCAAGCGGCGATTGATGCAATTGATCAGCCAGTACTTGATGAAAACAATACCGATGTGCCTGAAGAAGTGGCCAATGCACCAGCAGATGCCGCAACCCCAGACAGCGCAGCAGCGCCAGCATCTGAAGCGCAATAATCCTAAAAGCTCCACAAATTGTAGTAATTTGTATAAAAGTCCCTGCATTGGCAGGGATTTTTTTTAAATACGACGTTTTGTTGCTGAATTGAAACAAATCCCCATGTAGAATATGCAGCATTACCTGGGAGGATATTATGGCTCTTATTTCAATGCGCCAGCTATTGGATCACGCCGGTGAACACGGATACGGCGTACCAGCGTTTAACGTAAACAACTTAGAACAAATGCGCGCAATCATGTTGGCCGCAGATGCGACGAATTCACCTGTAATCGTACAGGCATCTGCAGGTGCCCGTAAGTACGCAGGCGCACCATTCTTACGTCATCTTATTTTGGCTGCAATTGAAGAATGGCCACACATTCCGGTGGTGATGCACCAAGATCACGGTACCAGCCCTGACGTATGTCAACGTTCTATCCAGCTGGGCTTCTCATCAGTCATGATGGATGGTTCACTGGGTGAAGATGGTAAAACCCCAACCTCATATGAATACAACGTAGATGTGACCCGTCGTGTGGTACAAATGGCACACGCATGTGGCGTTTCTGTTGAAGGTGAAATCGGTTGTCTGGGCAGCCTTGAAACAGGTATGGCCGGCGAAGAAGATGGTGTCGGTGCAGAAGGTGTACTGGATCACTCTCAATTGCTGACTTCAGTTGAAGAAGCACGTTCTTTCGTAGCAGACACCAATGTAGACGCACTGGCAATTGCAGTGGGTACTTCACACGGTGCATACAAATTCACCCGTCCACCTACAGGCGATATTCTGGCGATTGACCGTATTAAAGAAATTCATGCGGCGCTGCCAAATACGCATCTGGTGATGCACGGTTCAAGTTCTGTGCCACAAGAATGGCTGGCAGTGATCAACCAGTACGGCGGTGACATCAAGGAAACTTATGGTGTACCTGTTGAGCAGCTGGTTGAAGCGATCAAGCACGGTGTGCGTAAAATTAACATCGACACCGACTTGCGTCTGGCCTCTACCGGTGCAATGCGTCGCTTCATGGCTGAAAAACCAAGCGAGTTTGACCCACGTAAATTCTTCGCTAAAACGGTCGATGCAATGAAAGATATTTGTGTTGCACGTTACGAAGCGTTTGGTACTGCGGGCAATGCCGACAAGATCCGTCCAATTTCTTTAGAGAAAATGGTAGATCGTTATAAATAATTCCTGGTGAAGTATTTATAAAAAAAAGCCCACATTGCGTGTAATGCCAGTCAGTTAAGCAAATTTTAGTAAAATGTAGTAAAAATGAGTGTATGTAAATACGCTCATTTTTTTTTATGTCTTTATCTGAACATTTAGAATCCACTCTTGAACATGCTCTCCCATCACTCAACCATTTTTGTGAACTTATTGATTTAAATTGGATTGAAACAAGCCTGCATCAAACAGGTAAGGCA
>NZ_VOXR01000022.1:0-41668 GCF_013420645.1 Acinetobacter sp. C15 | reverse complement strand
TATTAGCGCAAGGTCCAAAGATCCCCTGCTTTCCCCCGTAGGGCGTATGCGGTATTAGCATCCCTTTCGGAATGTTGTCCCCCACTAATAGGCAGATTCCTAAGCATTACTCACCCGTCCGCCGCTAAGCTAAGGTGCAAGCACCCTCGCTCCGCTCGACTTGCATGTGTTAAGCCTGCCGCCAGCGTTCAATCTGAGCCATGATCAAACTCTTCAGTTAAAATCATTTCGAACTTTATAAGTAAAGTTCTTAAACTTGGCTCATCAATTACTGACTTAAATTCGCTCAAATAAACTTCGAGTAATTTAAACCAATCAATTAATGAAAATATATTCGATCAATCAACCAGTAAAAATCCACACAAGTTGTTCTTCATAATCTCTTAATGATCTTTCCAACACCTCGTCAGTGCCAGAAGCTGGACTCAAAACACTCGACAACTCAGCGATCCGCCTCGTTCATCACCGTGTATCTCGTCGGTATGGGGTGCATTATAGGACAATTTCTTACACACGCAAGTGCTTTTAGCATCTTGTTTTATCGAGTGTTTCTTTTTTATGCACCAATATGGAGCATTTTTACCCGATCTTTGAAATAAACTTCTAATTTTAAAGCAGAAATATTTAATTTATATTTCTGCTTTTTATTTTCGTTAATTTTTTGCCGTTGCCGGTTTTATCTTCACACTCAGGATTTTCACCGGTTGAGCCGGAACATTCTGGTGCACACCAACATTGCGGGTCGGTACTTTGGCAATTTTATCGACCACATCCATCCCCTTGGTAACACGGCCAAACACGGCATAACCCGCATTACGTGGACTTTTATTCAGGAAGTCGTTATCGACCAGATTAATAAAAAACTGGCTTTTGGCTGAATCAGGATGATTGGTCCGTGCCATCGCCAAAGTACCACGCTGATTGCTCAGGCCATTATAGGATTCATTTCTGACCGGTGGACGGGTATTCGGACGTTCCACCATGGCTGCATCCATACCGCCGCCCTGAATCATAAAGCCCGGAATGACGCGATGGAAAATGGTACCTGTATAAAAACTGCTGCTGACATATTTTTCAAAATTGGCTGCTGACAATGGCGCTTTGTCGTTAAAAAGTTCAATTTCAATATTGCCCATGGAAGTTTTCATTTCAATCATTGAATTGGCAGCCCATGCAGAGGCACTAAAGGCAAGGCTGGCGGCCATAAGAACGCTACGTTTTAACATTTCTTTACGAATCCGTGGTTTGATGTTTTGCTTCACTTATATTAATTGTTCAGTATGAAGAAAACATTAGCTGTTCCTTTCAAATCCTGAGAATAAGATGAATAACAATATCCAGAAGCAGATTTTTGCGCATCCGCCTTGGCGCTTACACGGCGATGCTTTTATTTTGAATTATTGGCTGAACCCTTTTTTCCTGAAAACAGCCAAGCGTTTTCGGCTGGCCCCGTCTCCTTTAGGACGCATGGTCAATGTGATGCTGATCCGTTATCAGGATTCACCAGTGGGTCCGTATGATGAACTGTTAATTATGGATCATCCTTTATTGTATAAACATCGCTTGTCGACCATCCCCAAGATTTATGTCTCGACTCAGGCCTCTTTAGTGCATGGCCAGCAGTTATGGGGCATTCCGAAAGAGCTGGCCGAATTTGAATGGCTGGAAAAAGAAGGTCGCACCTATTGTATTGTGCGTCATCAGCAGCAAGAGATGTCAATTTGTCTGGAGCGGCCGAAAAACAGCACCTCGTTTTATATCAATAGCCACCATATTCCGGCTTCATTTTTATCCATTCAGCAGGCCTGGCAAGGCCAGCGCTACCAGTTTAGTCCGAAGTTTCGCGGCCGTTTATCTAAACTCAAAACGGTGGAATGGCAAAATACCCAGGATATTTTTCCTGATTTTTCCCAGGCCCGACTATTACAAAGTTTTTATGTACCGGAGTTTGATCTGTTATTCCCCGAAGCGCAGATTAAAACCAAAACCGCTGTTCCACGTGAAACCAGAAAAAATCTGAGTCGGCCTTTTTAAGTTACCCCTTTTAAAAGAAGCGTGGTCGATCCCAAAATTTTCTGAAATTCTTGCCCAGCTCGAGCGTGAGTTTTTTAGCACGCCGCGAAACCGGGGTTAAATTAATAAAACCATGGGTCTGGTCGGTATATTCCTTATATTGGACTTTGACCCCTTGCTGACGCAGCTTGTGCGCATAAATTTCCGCTTCATCGTGCAGCACATCATGCCCGGCCGTCACAATAAAGGTCGGCGGCAGTTTTCTTAAATTGCCGTAGGTTGGTGAAATCAGGGCATCATCCAGTGCCATATTGTGCTGTAACGCATAATACTCGGTGACGAAATCAATATCCTGCTCAGTCAGCACCAGACCATCTTTATAGGCAAAGAACGACGGATGACGGCTTTTAAAATCCACCACTGGATAAATCAGTAACTGGGCATGCGGTGCATAGGCGGTATTTTTACTACGCTGTGACACCACGGTAGCAATATTGGCACCAGCACTGTCACCCGCCACGGCAATACGGTTTTTCAGAATATTAAATTGACGGCGATGCTGATACACCCAAGCCAAAGCATCTTCACAGCACTGAATCAGCTGTGTCGGTGAAACCTCGGGGGTCAGTGGATAATCGACACTGACCACCTGCGCCTGAGCGGCATGCGCCAATAGCCGGCAAACTTCATCATGGGTATCGAGATTGCCCACCACAAAACCACCACCATGATAAAACACAATCAACGGCAGTTTTTTATGCGGTGCAGGATGATAATAACGGGCTGAAATGGTGCCACTTTGCAGGCTTAAACGTAAATCTTCGACCCGTTTGACATAGGTCGGCTGTTTACGGATCGCCTTCATCTGAGTATCAAAAGCCTGACGCGATTGCGCCGGATTTTCGCCAATAAAACCGATACGCCCCTGCTTGATTTGGGCCGCCATCATGCATTTAATGAGGGGATCAAGTTGCGGATACTGATAAGGATAGCCCAAGGCGCGCGCCAGTGATTCCTGCGCCACACACGGTAAATGATCGAGTGTTCGCACCACCGTACCCTGACTGTTATCAATGATTTTTTGCAGTTTCTGTTGATACGCACTCATCTATCATCTTCCTTTTTTATTCATTCTTCACATTTTCTACATGATCAGTAGTTTAGTAACTATTTCGTTATAGAAGTCCAGTCATCGACCTACATATTCAGAATTTATATACGCTAATCTTATTTCTATAAGGTGTCATTGACAATTTTGATGATACAGAGGGATTGATTTTGCTAATCCGGATAGAAAAAGGACGCTCACCATGTCTAGAAAACTCCTCTTGGTTTCCTGTGCGACCGTATTTTTAGCGGTCGGTTGTGTCGCGTTCCCTGAAGATGGCCACTACAATGGCCGCTATGATCACCGTTATGACCGGGATTACGACCGTAACTATGATTATCGCCGCATGACAGAACGTCAGCGTTGGGAATATGAACAACGTCAAAAACGCTTACAGCAACAACGCCAACGCGAAGCGCAGTGGGATCGACAAAAACGTGAACTGGAACGTAAACGTGCCGAACAAAGCCGTCAGCAGTTACAACGGGAACGCGAACGACGCGCCGAACTGAACCGTAAACGCCAGCAAGTCGAACGCAAACAGCAAGAGCAGCGTAAAAAACGGGTCGAAGAACAGCGTAAACGGATGGAAGAATATCGCAAACGGCAACGTGACCGTCGTGATTAATCCTGTATTTGACAGCGTACGATGCACAGTTTAAAAACCCGAAAACTGGCTTTCGGGTTTTTATTTTTGCCAGGTGCTTTGATTGAAAGCGCTGTAACAGAAAAATAACGACCTTCCATAATAATAGTGAAAATAGCATGACCTTCCCTGGCCTATTAGTTTGATCTCCCTGTTGAGAAGTTAAATTTTCCTCCCTGATTTAAATTGATAGTCCTGTTTCATTTGAAATAGACAGCGTTGAATTTAGGGCTGTGGCTGTGCCTCAACCGCCGGTGCTTCCGGCCCTGCTGGTGCAGCAGCGGCCGGGGCAGTGACTTCTGCGGCTACGCCCACTTCAGCCCCCGCTTCTACCGGCATGGTAGTCACCTGTACCGTTTCAGGTTGCTCCGGATTTTGTGCCACTTCTGGTGCCTGTGCCGTTTCATGACTGCTACAACCTACCACCGCCAGTCCAGCAAACAAGGCCACAGCCAATACACCCATTTTTTTCATCATTCGATCCTCATTCATTGAAAAATACAAAGTCCAACTTTGCGCTGGCTATACTTTCAAAATTTCAGCACTGGCTGGGCAGATAAAAAGTTAAATTTTTATATCCACCGGTACGAGTTATGCAGTTTTTTATAAACATGAAGATGCAGCTATTTTTACAGCCAATGGAAGGAATCAGCAGGATTAATCTGCTGTTTTTGTTATAGATTACAGCAATAAAAAAGAACGAAAGTGCAGAATTATTTTAGAGGAAGAAAACAGCGTGCTCTACACAACATACGGCTAGTTTTGCGAAAAGATAACAGTGTAAATGCGGCACTTTTAAAATCTTTAGGGCAAAAAAAAGGCTTATCCAGAGGGCGGATAAGCCAGAAAACACATTTCAAGAAAATATCAAAAGAAACTACAGCGATAGAATCTGGGCGCAATCATACAAAGTTGACCTTGCCCTGTAAAATAGTATTTTTCACTCATTCTGATCGTTTTTATGTATAAAGAATAATCAACTTAAAAATTTTGTATAGACAACTCAACAGCATCTACAGAATTTATCCGGACTTAAAATTAAAATCATTTTCCCATAAATTGGGGTTTCAGCCTCGTAGTATCTTCCTGCACCCTTCCTGCTAAAAAGATCAAAAATTAAAAGAATGTATGTTTTTTCAGCAAATTTCTGCAGATTTAATGACTGGCACCGCTTGAATTTTTATCCCCTGCCCCGACTTCTTTAATAATTACGAAATTCATCACTCATGGCAGTTCAGAATGAACCAGTCAATACTGATGCCAGAAGGACTGTACATGTTTAAGAACCCATTTAAACGGAGTAAATCAATGGCAACCGAGCACAACCAAGACGCTCAAGATCTGCAACAAGAGCAAGTAGAACAAGATACTACCCAAACTCAAGCTGAAACCGAGCAGGCAGACGTTTCCGTTGAGTCTTTACAAGAACAGATTGCGCAGCTCGAAGGCGATTTAAAACTTGAAAAAGCGCGTACCGCCAATGCAGTGTATGAAGCGCAAAAGAGTGTCGAGCGTATTCAGCGTGAATCTGAAAAGCATAAAGAAGCAGTGCTGGAGAAATTTGCCAAAGAACTGCTCGATAGCGTAGATAACCTGGAACGTGCTATTGCCGCAGCTGGCGAAGAAAAAACCCCGCTGTCTGAAGGGGTGGAACTGACGCTGAAATCACTGCTGACGACTTTAGAGAAATTCGGCATTGTGGCGGTAGATACCGCGAACGGTTTCAATGCAGATTTACATCAGGCGGTGGGCATTGATCCAACAGCCAAAGCCAACGAAATTGGCAACGTACTGCAAAAAGGTTATAGCTTAAATGGCCGTTTATTGCGTCCTGCAATGGTTATGGTCGGCGCTTAAGCCTCATAAATTCGGGAGTTGGTGAAATTTTTTCATATTTTTAACTTGAAAAAAATTGAACGGCTCTCATATCGGATAACAAGTGTAAAGCACAATAAAATTTTTGAGGAAACATCCAAATGGCTAAAATCATTGGTATTGACTTAGGTACAACCAACTCATGTGTTGCGGTACTTGAAGGCGATAAAGTTAAAGTAATTGAAAACGCTGAAGGCGCGCGTACAACTCCATCTATTATTGCGTATAAAGATGGCGAAATCCTGGTCGGTCAGTCTGCGAAACGTCAAGCAGTAACTAACCCGAAAAACACATTGTTCGCAATCAAACGTCTGATCGGTCGTCGTTATGAAGACCAAGCGGTACAAAAAGATATCGGTCTGGTGCCATACAAAATCATCAAAGCAGACAATGGTGATGCTTGGGTTGAAGTTAACGACAAAAAATTAGCACCACAGCAAATCTCTGCAGAAGTTCTGAAAAAAATGAAGAAAACTGCGGAAGATTACCTCGGTGAAACTGTTACTGAAGCAGTTGTAACCGTTCCTGCATACTTCAACGATGCACAGCGTCAAGCGACTAAAGATGCCGGTAAAATTGCTGGTTTAGACGTTAAACGTATCATCAACGAACCTACTGCTGCGGCGTTAGCGTTCGGTATGGACAAGAAAGAAGGCGACCGTAAAGTTGCAGTCTATGACTTGGGTGGTGGTACTTTCGACGTATCCATCATTGAAATTGCGGATCTTGATGGCGACCAGCAAATCGAAGTATTGTCGACTAACGGTGATACCTTCTTAGGTGGTGAAGACTTCGATAACGCGTTGATCGATTACCTGGTTGAAGAGTTCAAGAAAGAACAAAACGTCAACCTGAAAAACGATCCACTGGCGTTACAACGTTTGAAAGAAGCGGCTGAAAAAGCAAAAATCGAGCTTTCTTCTTCAAATGCAACTGAAATCAACCTGCCATACATCACGGCTGATGCGACTGGTCCTAAACACTTGGTGATCAACGTAACACGTGCGAAATTAGAAGGTTTGGTTGCTGACCTAGTAGCGCGTACCATCGAGCCTTGCCGTATTGCGCTTAAAGATGCAGGTCTTTCGACTTCTGACATCTCTGACGTAATCTTGGTTGGTGGTCAGTCTCGTATGCCACTTGTACAACAAAAAGTACAAGAGTTCTTCGGTAAAGAGCCACGTAAAGACGTGAACCCTGACGAAGCTGTGGCAATGGGTGCGGCGATTCAAGGTGCTGTACTTTCGGGTGACAAGAACGACGTTCTTTTACTTGACGTAACACCGCTTACACTTGGTATTGAAACAATGGGTGGCGTGTTAACTCCAATCATCGAGAAAAACACCACAATCCCTGCGAAAAAATCACAAGTGTTCTCTACAGCGGCAGATAACCAACCTGCAGTAGACATTTCAGTTTACCAAGGTGAACGTAAAATGGCTCAACAAAACAAATTGTTGGGTAACTTCCAGTTGGGTGATATCCCACCTGCACCACGTGGTGTGCCACAAATTGAAGTATCGTTCGACATCAACGCGGATGGTATCTTGAAAGTGTCTGCGAAAGACAAGAGCACGGGTAAAGAGCAATCGATCCAGATTAAAGCAAACTCAGGTTTGTCTGATGCTGAAATCGAAGCGATGATCAAAGACGCTGAAGCGAATGCTGAAGAAGACCGTAAGTTTGAAGAACTGGCAAAAGCACGTAACGAAGCAGATGCCCTGGTTTCTTCTGCTCAAAAAGCAGTAAAAGATCTTGGCGAACAAGTGACTGCTGATGAAAAAACTGCGGTAGAAACAGCAGTTTCAGAACTTGAAGCAGCAACCAAAGAAAATGACGTTGACGCGATCAAAGCGAAAACTGAAGCACTGCAAAACATCATCATGCCAATTACGCAACGTGCATATGAAGCAGCTCAAGGCCAAGGCGCTGCGCAAGGTTTTGACCCGAATGCCTTCGGTGGTGATGCTGGCCAACAGCAAAAAGCGGACGATGGCGTTGTAGATGCTGAGTTCACTGAAGTGAAAGATGACAAAAAATAATTTGTCACTTTAAACAAAAAGACCGCGCGTAAGCGCGGTTTTTTTTATATCTGCTTGAAAGCAAAAAAGACTTGTTTCATCTCTGCGGCTTTTTTAAGCTAGTTAGACACCCCATCTGGCCTACTCTGCTTTTGATCCTTTTCTCCTGCTATATAAAGGAAAGAAAATCGATCACACAGATGCGGATGTGCAGTTAATTGCCCCCTCTCTACAGGAAACCCAATCTGCGTGATGCGTCCCTTAATCCTGATTGTGTTACTGCTGTTTGCCGCCATGCTGTGGTATCAGAACCAGCAACATCCGCAGCTGCAGCACAACAGCCTGCTGACCCGGATTCAGGCACCTTTGGATACCCGGCTGCGTTACCGGATTGCCGAAGTGGACCCGCGCTTTGGTTTAAGTCATGCCGAGGTAGTGCAACTGGCCCAACAGGCCACACAAATCTGGACAGAGGGTACTGGTCAGGACTATTTTGTCTATGATCCACAAGCACGACTGGCAATCCGCCTGATTTATGATGAACGCCAATATGAATCGGAACAGCGTCGCCTGCAGATGGGCCAGATTGAGCAACAGCAGCAGCATTGGGAACGCCAACAGACCCAAGTGCAGGCAGTCAAACAGCAGATTCAGCAACTGAACCAGCAGCTGGCTTTTAAAAATGCCCAGTTACAGCAACAGCTGAATGCCTATAACCAGCAGGTGCAGCAGCTGAACCAGCAAGGCGGTGCATCAGCCATACAGCGCAGCTCTTTAAACCTGCAGCGTCAGCAACTCGAACAGCAAACCGCCAGTTTACAGGCTGAAATTCAACAGTTTAATGTGCGTATTGCAGGCTTGAACCAACAGATCGATGCCCTCAACCAGCTAAATCAGTCAATTGATGCTTCGGTGCAGCAATTTAACCAGCGCTTTCAGCCGCGTTTATTTGATAAAGGCAGTTTTGATGGCAAAACTATTCTCATCTATGAGTTTCAGTCAGCCGCCGACCTGCGTTTAACCTTGGCACATGAATTCGGTCACGCCTTGGGATTGGGGCATACCCATGATCCACATGCCCTGATGCATCCTCTCATGCAAGAGCAAAATCTGGATCATTTTCAACTAACTGCCGCCGATTTGGCACTTTTGCAGCAGCGTTAAATACATTTGATGCTTTTCATTACAAGTTAATCTAGAAAACCGGGGCTTTATCGCCAACAGCACTGCCCTCTCTGGCTATTTCATGTTATTGTGAAAGCCGCAATTTCAACAGGAATGTTTGTGGAGATTAATGTGAGTTACTACCATATTTTGATTGAAGTAAATGACCACATCAGCACGATTGAACAAACGCGTGATATTGAACTGTTTGATATCGTCGATATTCAGCCGTATCTCTACTCTATTCTATTGCCATATTTTAATGAGCAGATGATTGAACTCGAAGAAGAAAATGTCGAGTTTGAAGATATCCTGCATTTAGAAATTAAACAGACCCTGTTGCCGGTCAATCACCTGATTGAAGAAGAACAAAAACTGCTGCCAAGCGACACCGATGTCACCATTACGGCCTATGAGGTGTTTAACAACCGTGATTTGAGTCAGGATGTAACCACGGTGATTTTTGATATTTTAGAAGCCGTGAAGATTGATACCTCAGATATTGAATAAACATCAGGGCGCCATAAGGCGCCCTTTTTATTGCATATTTATTTATTGCAGCATCATCAGTTTGGCATTTTCATTACGAAAAGCGCGTAACACCTGCTGTCCGGCACGCCCGGTGGGACTTAAGCCCAGGCGGATCTGTTCCTGACGAATCGCCTGACGGGTTTTATCACCAATCAGGCCATCTACCGCACCAATATCATGACCGCGATTTAATAAAAACTGCTGGATTTCACGACGTTCTGCGCGTGAAGTGCCCGGATCATCGGTAGGCCATGCCGTCACAAACGGGCCTTTGCCCTGTAAACGGTCGGATAAATGCGCAATGGCCAAGGCATAACTTTCCGCGGCGTTATAACTGTAAATGGCATCAAAGTTTTTAAACACCAGGAAAGCCGGGCCATTGCCGCCTGCCGGTGTCAGCAAACCGGCCTGACTGCTGCCTGAAAGATTGCCCTGAATCAAGGCACTGCCATCGGCTCGTACTAGCCCACGATTGACCCAGCTGCTTAAGGATTTTTTATTGCGGCGCCCTTCTCCACTGACCGACATGCCTGCGGGCAATTTCACTTCAAAGCCCCACGGTTGTCCGCTTTGCCAGCCACGTTTTTTCAGGAAATTGGCGGTTGATGCCAAGGCATCAGTGGTGCTTGAGACCAGATCACGGCGGCCATCACCATCAAAATCCACTGCCAGTTCTTCATAGGTCGATGGCATAAACTGGGTATGACCAAATGCCCCGGCCCATGAGCCTCTGAGCTGATCTTCACGCACATCGCCGCGTTGTAAAATACGCATGGCGGCAAAGAATTCGCCGCGGAAATAACTCTGACGACGGCCTTCACAGCTTAAAGTACCTAAAGCCTGCAATAACGGATAACGGCCAGAAATATCACCAAAATTACTTTCTACACCCCATACCGCGACCACGGTTTCTGGCGGTACACCATAAGCTGCTGCAACCCGGTTCAGCACCTCACGGTGCTCGGCCAGTTTTTGCTGGCCCAGTTGTACGCGTTCTTCATCGACCAGACCAGACAGATAATCCCAGATTGGCGTCGAAAATTCCGGCTGATAATTCAGGCGTTCAATCACGGAATAATCTGGCGTTAAATTTTGGGTATAGCGGTCATAAGTACTGCCACTGACGCCCTTGGCCATGGCCTGACCGCGTAAATTGGCCAGACAGGCCTGGAAATTATTTTGAGGCTGGATGGTGCTTGGCACCGGCGCCGTGGTGGTGACCGGCTGACCGTTAATAATCAGTTCTGCATGTAGCTGAGATGCAGCCAATGCCAAAGATCCGAAAACAAAAGCAAAGCGATGCATACTATCCCTTATGTCATTTGAATTTAAAACTGGTTTTACCATAACAGCTGAGCCATAAAATGACAGGGTAAAAACGTAAATTTAAATTTATTTTGCTTCATTTTAAATTCATATTTCAGTTTTGAATTTAAAAATTTTTATCCACAGATCTAATCTTGAGTATTTTTAAATTCAAATCTCGGTTTTCTTATTTTTTAAATTTAAATTCATTCTTTTAAATTCATTTTTTCAGACTTCAACCAGTAAAAGTTATCCACACCTGCAAAACAGCGCTGGTTTTAAATTTAAATCATCATTTTTAAATTTATTTCAGGAAAACTTATCCACAAAACCCATCCACCGGACCGTAAATCTGTACTTTTTAAATTTAAATTGCAGTTTTTGAATTTATTTCGCAGGTTTTAAATTCAAATTTTAAATTTAAAACTACAAACAGATTTGAATTCATAATTTTGAATTTAAAGTTCAGCGGATATTTTAAATTCAAACTGCATATTCAGATTTAAATTTAAAATAAAATCTGTGTTTGAATTCATTTTTAATTTTTTCAGATGCTCTGTATTTATGTTTGTTTTTTAGCCATTTATAGTTATAAAAGATCTGGACTGAAGCAATCAAGCCTGTTGTTGAACCAGCCGACCAATGGCAGCTGGCGAAAAAAGAGCGCAATCTTGCCCGAATTTCTGGCATAAAAAAAGCGGCCCGCTGAGGGACCGCTGTTTTCATAAACGAATCTGCAGTTAAATGCTCATATCTTCACTCAAGGCCAGCGGATTTGGCAGAATTTTCGCCAGCTGACGGCACAGTGAAGTCAGTTCACGGCTGTCGTTTGGCATTAGGGTAATATGCCCGATTTTACGACCTTCGCGTTCGGTTTTATTGTACAAATGCAGATGTGCACCATTTAACGCCAACACATCTTCCGACTTTGGATGCTGACCAATAATATTCACCATCACTGTCGGGCGCACCACCTCAGTCGAACCGAGCGGCAAACCAGCCACTGCACGGACATGGTTTTCAAACTGTGAACAGACGGCGCCTTCAATCGACCAGTGCCCTGAATTATGCACGCGTGGTGCCATTTCATTGGCATACAGGCCTTTTTCAGTGACAAATAGTTCTAGTGTCAACACACCAACATAGTTCAGATGATTCAGCAAACGTGTAATATAGTCTTGCGCCACCGGTTGCAAGTCAGTGCTGTTCGGTGCCGGTACAATCGAGTGCGACAAAATCCCGTGATGGTGATGGTTTTCAGCCAATGGCCAGGTTTTGACATCGCCATTTTGGCCACGTACCGCAATAATTGATACTTCACGCGAGAAGGTGACAAAACTTTCTGCAATCAGCAAGCCGGCAGGGCCGAGTTCTGCCCAGGCCTGATCAATCTGATCGGCGCTACGCAGCACAAACTGGCCTTTACCATCATAACCGCCAGTCGCGGTTTTCAGTACAATCGGCAGCCCTAATTCAGCCACCGTCGCCTGTAAACTGTCCAGCGAATCAACCGCCTTATACGGCGCCACCGGAATCTGCAGTGCATCAAATAAGGCTTTTTCCTGCAGACGGTTTTGCGCAATCGCCAGCGCCTGACGCGGCGGATGCAACGCTTTACTTTGGGTCAAGACATCGACATCAGCCAGCGGGGTATTTTCAAATTCCAGGCTAAACACATCTGCACTCTGGATAAAATCCTGCAAACCGTGTTCAGCTGCGTTTGAATAGACCGTACCTAAAGCCGCAGAAGGGCAATCTGCACTGGCTTCAAAGAAAGTACATTGAATATTGAGTGGTAACGCGGCTTGCGCCATCATACGACCAAGCTGCCCACCACCAAAAATACCAATGGTTTTATTCATAAGGAATGTCCCGTATTAAGCCTGACCCGGAATATTGTTGCTGGCCACTTTATCGGTTTGCGCTGCACGGAAATCAGCGACATTTTTCGCAATCTCTGGACGCGTTAAACCCAGAATCTGGGCAGCCATAATGGCAGCATTGGTGGCACCGGCCGGACCAATTGCCAAGGTACCCACCGCAATTCCGGCCGGCATTTGTACAATCGACAGCAGTGAATCGACACCATTTAAAATAGAAGATTTAACCGGCACACCCAGCACTGGAAGATCAGTCTTGGCTGCGCACATGCCCGGTAAATGGGCAGCGCCACCCGCACCGGCAATAATCACCTGAATACCACGATCACGCGCAGTTTCGGCATATTCGAATAAACGGTCTGGGGTACGGTGCGCAGAAACCACTTCCGCTTCAAATGGGACACCAAGCTGCTTGAGCATATTGGCAGTGTGTTCGAGAGTTGCCCAATCAGATTGAGAACCCATAATAATTCCAACGAGAGGAGCGTCTTGTGCTGCGGCCGCATTCATTGCTAATGTTCCAGAGACTAAGTGAAAAAAGATAAATCTCGACGAGAGCCAAGCTTTAATGAATAAGCTCCGTATTATAGACTGAAAAACCGGCTGGCTAAAGTTCGGCGCAAGAATAAAGATTAAAATTATCTGTTTGTAAAACTGAAGAAAATACAATGATGGCAATAGGCCAAAAATACAAAAAGAGGACATACAGCGGTGAAAAAAACGCTATAACTATCAAGATAAAGCTTTTTGTAATGAATAACTTAAGATTAGATTAAAGATATTTTCAGGGCAGTTTCCATGTGGTTCAAACTTAAAATCTGGCTACAAAACCCTTCAGAAAACTTATGGCTGATGCCGGCGCTGGGTGCCATCTTTGCGACATTTTTTTCATTATTTGCCATCGCCAGCCAGTATTTTATTCCGGCCAGTACGGTACCGAATATCAGCATCGACACCTTGGGCAGCTTGCTGGATATTATTGCATCCAGCATGCTGGCAGTGACGACCTTCTCATTGTCGATTATGGTGGCAGCTTTTGCTTCGGCTTCAAGCAGCGGCACACCACGTGCCTATAGCTTGATGATGAGCGCTGACAACACCCGGCTGGCCATTTCCAGTTTTATTTCCGCTTTTATTTATGCAGTGATTGCCAAAATTGCCCTGGGGCTGGAGTACTACGGTCCATCCGGACGTTTTGTGCTGTTTATCAGTACCATTCTGGTGCTGATGTACCTGATTTATACCCTGATTCACTGGGTACAAACCCTGTCCAAACTCGGCAATTTAACCACCACCATCGACAAGATTGAAACTGCGGCCAAAAAGGCCTTGGGCCAGTTCCGGCATCAACCGGATTTGGGAGCAACAGGGCAGAAGCCTGCCTTTGCGCCCAGCTTTTGCGTCTATAGCAGCACAACCGGCTATTTTAACCATGTCGATCTGGCCGGACTGGAGCAGATTGCCGCGCAGCAGCAACTGCATTTACATCTGCCATCTATGCCGGGCAAATTTTTAGATCCGATGACTGCGCTGGTCGAGGTCTATAGCCCGCAGGCGCTGTCCGAAGAACAGCAACAGCAGATCCGCGATCAGATTCTGCAGCATCTGATTATTGAAACCAATCGCAGTTTTCTACAGGATCCGCGTTTTTGTCTGCTGGTGATGAGTGAGGTCGGGCAAAAAGCCATGTCGAGTGCAATTAATGATGTCGGGTCCGGCATTAGCGCGCTGAATGCGCTGACCCGGATTCTGATTGACAGTCGCCCGGACCCGGAGGCGACGCGCTGTGATTATCCGCATCTCAGTATTGAGTGCTTTGATCTGCAAGACCTGATTTATGGCAGCTTTATGCCGCTGGCCCGCGATTGTGCCCAGAATCTGGAGTTAAATCAGCGCCTGCTGAAATGCCTGTCGATGATTGCGCAGAATGTGCCGGAACCGGAACTCAGACAGGCGGCCACGCAGATGGCGATGCAGGTGCTACAACGCTGTTTACATCACTTTGATTTCGCACCAGAACGGGCGCTGATTCAAGCGGATTTCGCCGCACTTTTTCCGCATCTGCCACAGCCTGAATAACTTTAGCTACTACGAAAAACGAAGTAAACACAACCGAGCAGGCATAAACCGGCCCAGAGATAATCCAGTTTAAACGGCTGCTTGAACAGATACAGCATAAACGGCACAAAGACCAGCAGGGTCACCACTTCCTGGGTAATTTTCATTTGCCCAAGTGACCAGCCATGCTGGGCCAGCAAGCGCGTGGCCGGAATCATAAAGGCGTATTCGAGCAGGGCAATCATCCAGCCAAACAAAATGGCCTGCCACAGCGGTGCGCCATGCAAAAATTTCAGATGTCCATACCAGGCCAGGGTCATAAAACAGTTGGAAATAATTAACAGCAGTAAAGGGAAGGACATAGGCGGCAGCATCCAGAAAACGTCAGCCTATTGTACGGTTTCAGGCTAAAAAAGCAGTGTGGCCATGCGGATTTTTTTCAGGGTCAGCATCCGCCTGGAAAATGCCTGATTTTTTCGGATTCCAGTCAACGAATCCCTACAAGAATGACTATCTTTTCCGAAACAGCCTTGCTATCGTTGCTGACAATTCAATACATCATGACCAGGCCATCAACAAGAATGGTACGGTCCTACACGCAGTGGAGTAACAGCGGATGCATCTGCATATTTTGGGTATTTGTGGCACTTTTATGGGCTCTCTGGCCTTGTTGGCGCGTGATCTGGGACATACCGTGACCGGTTCCGACCAGAATGTTTATCCGCCGATGTCGACCCAACTGGAAAATGCAGGCATTACCTTAATGCAGGGCTATGACCGCAGCCATTTACAGCCGCATCCGGACTTGGTGATTGTCGGTAATGCCATGAAACGTGGTATTGATGCGGTGGAATATATGCTCAATGCCGGTCTGCCTTATGTTTCAGGTCCACAATTCCTGGCCGATCATGTGCTGCAAGGCAAGCATGTTCTGGGCGTGGCCGGCACCCATGGTAAAACCACCACCACCACCATGCTGGCCTGGGTGCTGGATCAGGCCGGTCTGGAACCGGGCTTTTTGATTGGCGGTGTTCCGCTTGGCTTTAAAGAAAGCGCGCGTTTAGGTGGTGGCAAATACTTCTGTGTTGAAGCCGATGAATACGATTCTGCTTTCTTCGACAAGCGCTCCAAGTTCGTGCATTACCATCCGAAAACTGCCATTTTAAATAACCTTGAATTTGACCATGCCGATATCTTTGATGATCTGGCGGCGATTCAAAAACAGTTCCATCATCTGGTGCGTACCATTCCAAGTGAAGGCTGCATTATTGCACCGGTTACCGAAACCCATATTGATGAAGTGCTGGAAATGGGCTGCTGGACACCGGTGGTCCGCACCTCACTGACTGCACATGCCCAGGCCGCGCTATCTGCCGAGCAGTTACAGGCCGATGGCTCACATTTTAAAGTGCTGCAAGATGGTGTGGTTCAGGGCGAAGTCTGCTGGAACATGACCGGCCAGCATTCAGTGGCCAATGCCCTGGCAACCATTGCCGCGGCGGCGCATGTTGGTGTATCGATTGAAACGGCCTGTGCTGCCTTGTCCAATTTCGGCGGGGTAAAACGCCGTATGGAACTGCTCGATACCGTACGCGGCATTGAGGTCTATGATGACTTTGCCCATCATCCGACTGCGATTGACACCACTCTGGAAGGCGCGCGCAAACGTTTAGGTGAACGCAAACTGTGGGCGATTATTGAGCCTCGTTCCAATACCATGCGTATGGGCAGCCATAAAGATGGACTGGCACATTCAGCACGTCTGGCCGATGAAGTGATCTGGTATCAACCGGAAGGGCTGGACTGGGATTTACAGCCAGTAGTAGCTGCGGCACCAAACAAGGCCAAAATTGCCCGGACGCTGGATGACATTATTCATACCGTCAGCCAAGAAGCAGGCGAGGGCGATGCGGTGGTGATCATGTCCAATGGCGGTTTTGGTGGTCTGCACCAGAAATTATTAAGTGCATTAAAATCGGCTTAAGCACGTTTTATTGACCTGAAACATCATTCAACAGGGCTGTAGTCCAGATACTGCAGCCCTGTTTTATTTTCATACAATTTAATAGATTAAAATAAATATACAAATATATGAATAAAAACGGTTTTTTAGAGATGAACTTGTCATCGACTCCTGTTAAGTTAGAACGATCACATCCTGCGCCATAACGGTTCCTGATGAGGTGAAAAGGCGCAGGCAGCCCCACAATAAGCACAACAAGAGGATGACCACCATGTCCCAGACAATGCAAGCCATGGTTTATCATGGCGCCAATGATATCCGTTTTGAACAAGCATAAAGAGCGCATTCTCACTCTTTTAAGGGCGAGTTAGCTCTTTTTTAGTGACTTGGATTTTTTTGCATTTTTTTCAGAAGTTGGTGTTCTTTGGTTTTCGATATACTTTTTAACAACTTCTAAACTTGCACCACCACAAGATACAACGCAATAACTAGGCGACCAAAAGTGGTTGCCCCATAATTTTCCCTTAATTTCATCCCAATAAGATCGTCTTAAAACATAAGAGCTTTTGCCCTTTAGTTTACCCACTAAATTAGACACTGAATGTTTAGGGTGAACACTTACAAGCATGTGAATATGATCATCCTCGCCATTAAACTCAATGAGTTCACAATTCATTTGCAAGCAAGTTTCTTTCATAATCTCATTTAAAGAAGTAAGCATTTCCATTGTTAATACATCTCTTCGGTATTTCGTAACAAATACTAGATGAACAATATTGTTAAAAACACATGATCTACCTGTTCTCCACTCGTACATATTAACCACACACTAGATTTACATTGATCTTATTTTAAGCTAAAATAAGCGTATTCACTAGAGGTTTTTTAATTGCTAACAGGCATCAGGTTAAGGGTGTATCCAACTGAACATCAAAAGCTGATTTTAAGTCAGTGGATGGGTTGTGCTCGTTTCGTTTGGAATGCCAAATGCGATGAGGATAAATACTTTCGAGGATTTGCCCGTAAGTTTGCAACTTTTGATCACTATTATGAAACCCAAGATCAAAAATACGCTCACTTTAAATCAGATGAGATTAGTTCATGGCTTGCAAACTGTCCTAGCACCATTCAAAAGAACTCAACCGTAAATTGGTTTAATACGCTCAAAAAATCCATTAAGGGTGTGTGTGGACGACCAAGACGCAAAAAAAAATCAGACAAAGGTTCTGTTCACCTAACCTCTGATTTATTTGAGTTTCGAGTAGAAAACAATAAGCGTAAATTATTTATTGGCGGTAAGAAATTCAATATCGGAGCTTTAAATTTTAAAGCTCATGCTGAGTTTAAAGAGCCAAAATCCATCCACATTAGCAAAGAACGAGGTCAATATTTCGTTTCTTTCTGCTATGAAGATGGTGTTGAGATTCAAGAGTTTGACGGCAAGAAATTCGATGCTAAAAAATATGCCAAAAGACAATTAGATCATTTGCAAGACATGGACGAATCACAACTACAAAAAATAGTGGTGGGTATAGATCGTGGTGTCACAATCCCTGTTCATGCAGGTCATGAAGAATTCGATTTTTCTAAAGAACAAAAGAATCACATGAGTAAAGCAGATCGCTACATTAAGCGACTGCAAAGAAAACTTGCTCGACAAATCAAAGGCTCAAACCGAAGAGCTAAGACCAAACATCGAATTGCGGTGCATCACTCTAAGAAAGCCAATATTCGCAAGGACTTTGCTCATAAGACAAGTCGTAGTTTAGCTAATGGATTCGGTCAGGTATTTATTTTTGAGAAACTAAATACCAAACAGATGACCAAAAAGCCTAACCCTAAGAAAGATAAATTCGGACGTTTTATTCCAAATAAGGCTAAAGCTAAAGCAGGGTTAAACAAAGCTATTCTCAATGTAGGATGGCACAGAATTTCAGAATTCTTAACGTATAAATCAGTCAAATTAGGTAAGGCTGTATTTACGGTTCATGCTTCTTACACAAGTCAGGAGTGCGCTTCATGCGGTCACACTCACCCCGACAATCGCAAAAGCCAAGACAGGTTTAAGTGCGTGAGTTGTGGACATGCTGATAATGCAGATCACAATGCATCAATTGTTATTAAGAACAGAGCAATTAAATTAGTTTTAGACTGTGGAACACAGTTGGATGGTAATTATTTATCATCTAGTGGGCGTGGAGGTGTTCGTAAGACGACTAGAGGTGTCAAAGCTTCTTTTCGCAGTACCGTAGAAGCGTCAAAAGAGATGTGTGCAACTTAGGTTGCACTACGGAAACTCGGTTGCTTTAGCTCCGAGTAGTTCATAAGGCTTATGAGGTATTTAAACACGCTTCAGATGAAAAAGCCCTGAAAGTGATCATTGATTACAGCTAAGGTCTTTATCGGCAATCAAAAACCACGAGTGCATGCTCGTGGTTTTTATATATTGGCTGACCCTCCAAAGTCGGCGGCGGGTTCAAGCGCCAGACTTAAGCGGCGACATCGGCCAAGCTGGGCTCGCGTCGAAACATGACTTCAACATAAGAACAGACCGGTACAATCTTGAGCTGTTTTTCCCGGGCAAACTCGACCAGCACATCCAGTAATTGGCGGGCAATACCTTGGCCACGTAATGAATCATCTACCCAGGTATGGTCGGCGACAATTTTATGCGCGTCTTGCCATTGATAGGTGATTTCAGCAATCCGCTGTCCATCCCGTTCAATAAAAAATGCACCGCCACGTTTTGCCTCTTGATGTTGAATATCCATTGCTGTCCTGCCTTAAAGTTTATGTGTCACCTGATGAATTAGGGTTGAAGTACATCCTGAATAGATGGGTCTTTTTCAAAAGCCGCTTTGGCATAAGGGCAGAGCGGTATAATCTTGGTCTGCTGTTCGCGGGCATAATTGACCGCAGCTTCAACTAAGTGACGTCCCACACCCTGACCACGTAACTGTTCACTGACCGTGGTATGGTCAATAATGATTTTATCTTCGCCAGCACGTGAATAGGTCATCTCAGCCAGACGCTCGCCATTGGCTTCAACAAAAAAGGCCCCTTTGCTGTCATTGTTTTCGTGTTGCACCATCATTTTTATCATATCCTCCCATCTGGAATAGTCAGTATCTGCTTTATTCACAGAAAAAGACAGAAAAGAAAAGTGCGACTTACATTTTTTATGATCTGTGAAACATGACTAGGTTTTTAGCTAAAATATGGATACAATTAATTGCATGATTAACACACTTCAATATTTTTAACTATGGATCTTTTTTTCATCATTATTTTGTTGTTGGTGGGTTTAGCCATTTATCTCGGAATTTCAATCTATAAGGAAAAATCTCGCGATCCGTTTAAATAAGCCTAATTGCACTTTACTTAAAAATATGCAATTCTCTGTCGACTTTGGGGCATTCCCCCAACACAGAATTGTTGAACAAGGGGAGTAGCCTCCTCCAAGCGTTAAAACCCAGATGAAACTCACTGGTTTTAACGTGTCAGACTATCGTCATTACACTTTGCAAAAAGTCGGTATCTGAGCATTGAATCTGCACAGGCAGGGCAATGTAGGCAAGACCTTGATCACGTTGTTATGGATGTTTTTATTTCATCTGGCAACGGGTCAAGGTTTTTTATGGCCAATTGTCGGATGTGGAGATTGTATGGAATCTATCGGCAATATCTGGCTGTATCTGGCCTTTTTTGCGATTGTTATGGTCATGCTCGCCATCGACTTTCTGGGCTTTAAACAAAAAGAAGGCCAGACCGTTCAGGTGCGTACCGCCGCTTACTGGAGTATCGCCTGGGTCAGCGTGGCCATGCTGTTTGGTGGTGGCCTATGGCTGTATCTGAAACAGACCGCCGGACTGGATGTCGCCAATACCAAGGTGATGGAATATCTGGCCGGTTATTTACTGGAAAAATCACTGGCGATTGATAACGTCTTTGTCTGGCTGATGATTTTTGCTGCCTTTGCCATTCCACCAGCGTTACAACGTAAAATCCTGCTGTATGGCGTTTTGGGCGCTATTGTGCTGCGTACCATCTTTATTTTTATTGGCGCCTGGTTTGTGCAGGAATTCTCCTGGATTCTGTATCTGTTCGGTGCCTTCCTGGTCTATACCGGCTTTAAATTCCTGCGTGGACAGGACGATGAAGACAGCAATATCGAAGATATGGCGATCCTGAAATGGTTACGCAAACATATGCGGATTACCCCGCAGCTGGAAGGCAGCCGCTTCTTTGTACGTAAAGAGGGCTTACTCTGGGCCACGCCACTCTTTCTGGTGCTGATTCTGGTTGAAGCCTCCGATGTGATTTTTGCGGTGGATTCAATTCCTGCGATTTTTGCTGTGACCAGTGATCCCTTTATTGTCTTGACCGCCAACCTGATGGCGATTTTAGGCTTACGCGCCATGTTCTTCCTGCTGGCCGGTGCAGCCACCAAAATGCATTATCTGCCGTATGGGCTGGGAATTATTCTGGTGTTCATTGGCTTCAAGATGCTGATGCTGGATGTGTTCCATATGCCAATCTGGATTTCCCTAAGCTTTATTGTGATTGTGCTGGCAATTACTGCCTGGCTGTCGATTCGCCACAGTCGCAAGCATCATGAAACCACGCTCTAAAGTGGCCTGATTGATCAAAAAGCCCGTTGCATACGGGCTTTTTTTATTTTCCATATTCAGGGATTACTCTTAAATATCAGCGTATAAGTACTCGATTTAACTGAATATTTTAGAGTTGACCCAGTGGACATCTTGTATTTCACCCAAACTGGCAACAGTTTTGCATGACACCCAATGTCTGTGACTGAATGTTGGATTTTCCATACAGGGCAGCGCTTTTCAGCTACAATCAACCGAAAAAATTAAACAAGTGCAGGTTTTTCATGTCTTCTGTCATTGCAACGACGGCAATTCGCGGCCGCTTCCTCGATATTCAGAATACAGTTGCCCAAGCGCGTGATATTCACGACCAAGTGCGCTATGTAGAAGATGGTTTATTAATTACCCAACACGGGAAAATTCACTGGTTTGGTCCCTGGGAAGAGGGGCGGGCGTATATTCCGGCCGGTGTTTCGGTGCAGCATTATCCCGATCAGCTGATTATACCCGGCTTCATTGATACCCATATTCATTTCCCACAAACCGAAATGGTGGGCGCCTATGGCACCCAGCTGCTGGAATGGCTGAATACCTATACCTTTCCAACCGAAATGCAGTTTGCTGATAAAAGCTATGCTGACAAGATTGCTGCATTTTTTGTGCAGGAACTGCTGAAAAATGGCACCACCACGGCACTGGTGTTCTGTACCGTGCATCCTGAATCTGTCGATGCCCTTTTTGAAGCCGCAGAACAGCACCAGATGCGCCTGATTGCTGGTAAAGTGCTGATGGACCGTCATGCACCCGAGGAACTCTGTGACACGCCAGAACGCGCCTATCAGGAATCTAAAGCACTGATTGAAAAGTGGCATGGAAAAGGCCGTAATTTATATGCGATTACCCCGCGTTTTGCACCGACCTCAACGCCGGCACAACTGGAAAAAGCGCAGCAGCTGAAAGCTGAATATCCGGATGTGTATTTACATACCCATTTAAGTGAAAACAAAAATGAAATTGCCTGGGTCAAAAGCCTGTTCCCGGAGCAAAAAGGCTATTTAGATGTCTATCATCATTATGGGCTGACCGGTTCACGTTCGGTATTTGCGCATTGTGTGCATCTGGAAGAGCAGGAGTGGGACTGTATGCACCAGACCGATTCCGCGATTGCCTTTTGTCCGACCTCCAACCTGTTCCTGGGCAGTGGCCTGTTCCCGATTCATCAGACCTGGCAGAAACAGGTCAAAATGGGCCTGGGCACCGACATCGGGGCAGGGACCTCGTTTAGCCAGCTGCGCACCATTAGCGAAGCCTATAAAGTCCAGCAGCTACTTGAGCAAAACCTGTCGGCCTATGAAGCACTGTATCATGCCACTTTAGGCGGTGCCAAAGCACTGGATCTGGATGACAAGCTCGGCAATTTCAATATCGGTAAAGAAGCGGACTTTATTGTGCTGGATTTAAACGCCACCGCCTTGCAGACCCTGCGCCAGCAGCACAGCAAAGGCCTGGAAGACAGCCTATTTGCGCTCATGACCATGGGCGATGAACGGAATATTCAGGCCACCTATATTTATGGACAATGTGCCTATGTCCGCGACTAAACCTATACGCCGGGCGCAACCGAAATGGCGGGTGGCGCTCACGCTGATTGGTCTGGCCTTATTGCTGAAAAGAGACCACCCGGTCAAAAATGCTGTTTTTTTAGACAGCAAAGAGGATGCATCTGACCGCAAGATGTATTAAAATTAAGGCATATTTTGGGGTGTTGCAGGTCAACACCTTTTTTATTTTTTGCTCTTTTAGGGATCTACCCATGACCGTTGATATGAAAGTATTGATTTCTGCTGAAGAAATTCATGCGAAAGTTCAAGAACTTGGTAAACAGATTAATGCGCATTATGCCAATAGCGACAAGGAGCTGGTGTTAATCGGTTTACTGCGCGGTTCTGTGCTGTTTATGGCCGATTTATGCCGGACCATTGAAAAACCGCATGAACTGGACTTTATGACCGTTTCAAGTTATGGCGGCAGTACTGTGTCTTCGCGTGATGTAAAAATCCTGAAAGACCTCGACGGCGAAATTCGTGGCAAAGATGTGCTGGTGGTAGAAGATATTATCGACTCTGGCAATACCCTGAGCAAAGTACTGGAAATTTTACAAACCCGTGAACCAAACTCGATTGAGCTGTGCACGCTGGTCAGCAAACCGTCACGCCGTGAAATTGAACTGGAAGTTAAATTCCTGGGCTTTGAAGTGGAAGACAAATTTATTGTTGGCTATGGCCTCGACTATAACCAGAAATATCGCCATATCCCGTTTATTGGTGAAATCGGTCTGTAAGCAACCGCAAAAGAAAGTGGCGTTCAGCCACTTTTTTTACGACAAAGCGGACAAAAAAGCTACAATCTGTAGCAGGACTCTACTGTTTGTCCTCTCAAAAATCCTGAAAAATAAATCAAATAGCAACAACTCAACTTGATAAACCATAACAAGAAGGAGACAGGAGATGTGGACACTTATTGTGGCTATCGTGATTGGTTTTATTGCAGGTCTTATTGCCCGTGCCATCCATCCAGGTGATGATAAAGCAGGCTTTATTATGACCACCTTACTCGGGATCGCCGGTTCACTGTTGGCCACTTACGGCGGTCGCTTCCTCGGTCTGTATGATGAAAACTCAGCTGCCGGCTTTATTGCCTCGGTGATTGGTGCGCTGATTATTCTGTTTATCTATAACATGATTTCCAAACGCTCACATCGCGTTTAAATCAATAAAAAAGCACCGTTCATTCGCCGGTGCTTTTTTATGGTCTAAAATCTGACTTTTAACAATCTGAGCTTAGAGTCCAAATTCCTTGAAAATCTGCTCGATCTGCGCAGCAGGGTAGGCGCCCATCACCTTAAAACCATTCGAGAAAATAATGGCCGGTGTGCCGTTTAATCCCAAGCTTTTCGCCAGTTTCAGATTACGCTGAATCGGATTGGCACAGGGCTGGCTCGCACGCGGGCTAAGACCTTTGGCAATCAGGTCTTCCCAGGCCTGGGCCGGATTGGCTTCACAATACACCTGCTGCGAAGGGCGTACCGATTGTGCCTTTAACGGTAAAATAAAGGTGTAAATGGTGACATCATTGAGTTTTTTCAGCTCTACTTCCAGCTGTTTGCAATACGGGCAATTTGGGTCAGAAAAGATGGCCAGCTGACGTTTACCCGTCCCTCGAACCGTTTTTAAAGCATCTTGTAGCGGCAGTTTTTTCCAGTCGATGCTGTTTTGTTGTACCAGCAGCGCTTTGGTCAAATTCTGCTGGTCACTTAAACGGATCATGGAACCGGCCAGAATATGCTTGGCATCTTCATTCAGATACACCACCTGACCCTGCATCGAACCGCTATAAATCCCGCGCATTTCAGTGGCCTGAATATTCTGGATATCCAAGTTTGGATGCTGCTGCTTTAAATTGGCTTTGACGGTGTCGACATTGGCCAGTGCCAGCGTTGAGCTCATCGCGAGCGCGGCCAGCAAGAATGCATGTTTAAACATAGTGAAATCTTGTCTTTATCAATCCTTGCCCGATTCTAATCTTAAATCGGGACAAAGATTCCACTTTTATCAGAGAAATTTACCGAATCACTACAGCATCGACAACGACGTTTCACGTGGAACATAAACCGGATGAATCGAGTTAATTTCAATTGAGACATGCACAATTTCCTCATGCACTGACAGGGCCGTGCGGATTTGATCGGCATTTAATTCATCTTCAGTTTCTACGGCCAGAATACAGGAAAACTTGTCACAGCCAACTTTCCAGACATGCAGATCGGTGATGTTGACTGTTCCTGGCAGCTCGGCAATCACCTCGCGAATTTCTTCCACCACCGGATGATCCATTTCGGCATCCAGCAAGGTGCGTCCAGTTTCCTGAATCAGGCCCCAGGCCCAGCGCGCCACCAGAATCGAACCCACAATACCCAGTACCGCATCAAGAAAATCCCAGCCCCAGAACTTGCCGGCAATTAAGGCTACAATCGCAAAAATGGAGGTCACAGCATCGGCCACCACATGCATAAACGCAGCTTTCTGGTTTAAATCATATGCTCCCGCTGTATGTGTATGCGCATGTCCATGCCCCGACTCATGGTGATGGTGATGGTGATGGTGATGGTGATGGTGATGGTGATGGTGATGGTGACCATCATCATGCAGTAACCAGGCACAAATCAAGTTGACCAATAGGCCTAAAATCGCAATCGGAATGGCTTCGTTATAATGAATATTAACCGAGAAAAATAAGCGTTCTACCGAATGAAACGCCATAAAACCGGCCACTACCAGCAATAAAATCGCACTACTATAACCGGCCAGAATCTCAATTTTCCAGGTACCAAAGCTAAAACGGGCATCCTGGGCATAATGACGCGCCGCCCGATAAGCCACATAGGCCAGCCCCAAAGCCAGCATATGCGAGCTCATATGCCAACCATCGGCCAGAAGTGCCATCGAGTTAAAAATCCAGCCGCCAATAATCTCTAAAAGCATCATGACACCGGTTAATATCGCAGCATATAATATACGCTTCTGGGCCAGTGGATTGCCTTCATCAAACTGATGGTGATGGGTACGGTGAGAAACATGATTTTGCATGGGGAGAATCGTCCAATATACTCCCCCATAGTATATTTGAAATTAAGGTGAAGTGTGGGCCATTTACATACAGATAAAAAAGTTTTAAATCGCATCAAGCGTTTACAAGGTCAGATCAGTGCGGTGGAACAGTCCATCCATGATCCGGAAAAAAGCTGTATCGAAGTATTACAGCAGGTGGCTGCGATTAAAGGCGCGGTTAACGGGCTGATGAATGAGCTGATTGAATCGCATTTGCGCCATCATGTCATTGGCGATGAGGTCGAGGTCAATGAAGTCGAACTGGATGAATTTTTAAAATTGTTAAAACGCTATACCTAAGCCCATCTTTCGATTGACCCACAAAATTCCTGCCTTTACACTGAAACGATCTTTTCTCATATCATGATACCTGAGCCAAAAAGCTGAGGTATTTTTTTATTCTCTCATGTCAAACGCTCAATCGTGGCAGCCGTTTTTAATGGTCAGCCTGGCGCTGTGTATTGGTACCGTTGGAACCGCACTGGCCAGTCCTTTATATCCCTTGTATCAGGAGCTGTGGCAGCTGCTGCCGAGTCATATTACCTATCTGTTTGTGGCCTATATGTTCGGTTGTCTGGCTACGTTACTGTTTCTGGGACGAACCAGTAACCGCTTTGGTTTTGTCCGCAGCTTGCAGGTCGGTATTGCCCTCGTCACGGTTGGACTGATACTGTCAGCCTGGGCACCGACAGCGCTGTATTTGGGCCTCGGCCGCTTTATTATTGGGATTGCTTCGGGACTGATTACCACCTCTGCCATGCTGGGGCTGATGAATGTAGTGCCCGATAGCCATAAACTGCTGGCGCCGCAGCTCAGCTCGATTATTACCGCAATTGGCTTTGGTTTAGGGCCATTTCTGGGCGGTGTGATTGCCCAGTTTGCCGAGCAACCGCTGGTCACGCCTTATCTTCCGGTGATTGTCAGTGCCATTTTCTGTGGGCTGGGCCTGTTCAAGCTAAAACAGCCTGCCTTTGAACAGCAGCCCTTTTCGGTTTATCCCAAATTACAAACCCCGGATGCGCCGTATCAGGCTGCTTTTTTTCTGGTCAGTTTCGCTGCGTTTTGTGCCTTTGCCGGCTTTAGTCTGTTTGCTTCGCTGTCGCCGTCGTTTGTGCAGGATATTTTGCCTTGGCATGGACCACTGGTCAGTGGTGTAGCAATTTCTGCGATTTTAATTATTTCAGCCATCGTCCAGTTTTTTGCCCGTAGTGTACTGCCTGCCACGGCCTTGCGCTGGGGTCTCTATGCGCTGCTCGGCAGCCTGCTTCTGCTGGGACTGTGTATGTCGCTGCAATGGAGCCCGCTGTTCTTTGTCAGTGATGTGCTGGTCGGAATTGGGCATGGCTTGAGCTTATTGGGCGCCTTTGGCCTGATTCACCAGATGAGTCAGCCGCACAACCGCGCTGCAATTATGTCCAGTTATCTGTTTATTGCCTATCTGGGCACCATTGTACCGATTATTGCGGTGGGCTATTTATCAGACCATTTTGGCTTAAGTGTGGGTATTATCAGCTTCTGCATGCTGATTGGGCTGCTTTGCCTCAGCCTGATCTGGCAGCAGCGTAAAGTGCTAACCTTTTAAATTAATACTGTTGAGTCGGGGATGATCAGGCACCCTCGGCCTGATCCTGGGTGCGGACAGACTGCGCTGCCAATCAGATGCTGACCATATCAACATCCACCAGATGATTGAATAGTTTTATTTCTCTGTACCGGGTTGATGTTCCAGCTCTTTCATTAAAAAGTAGTTTAAAAAGGTCCGAATGACCGCAATAATCGCCAGTTTGATCAGGCTGTCCATATCCGGATCGACCGTGGTGGCCAGAATATCTGCGGCCAGCTGAAACTCCAGCGCAGTGGCCAGCCAATTGCCAAAACAATAGCGCGCACTGCGGCCGGATTTTAGCTGAACCAGCACCATTAAGGTTTTGACCAGACCAATCACCACACAGACCACCGAGATAAACTCGAGCAACAGCTGCAGCACACTCACTAAAGCAACCAGTGACTCACGTAAATCAACCACCTCCAGCATGCCACACCTCCGGCAGTGTTTTTGTTGAACTGCATTCAGGATTTTATTGGAACAACTTGTAGGTTATTCACTCATCATAGCCTGAATATCGGGCAATAGAAGGGCGGATGGTGGGATATAGGCTAGCCCATACAATGTGACAGGCTGTTCCCTTAGAGTATACGAAACCCTTTAGGCTGAAATGACGAGATTGCCTGATAAAAAGCAATAAAAAAGCACCAGGTGGCTAACACCTGATGCTTTTAAATGCATAGCAAGCTCAGAGCGTACTACGCTTATTTTCCAATACAGAAAGTATTTATTATTAAAAATAATAATTAAAACAAATACTTATTGAAAATACATTATTTTAGTGACTAATAAGTGACTATATTTGAATTTTTATAAAAAAAGGCTTCAATCAATGAAGCCTTTTTTTATATCAATTTAAAAATTGAATGCTAATCTTTCTACACTTTCCGGCATATAGCTTGTTAAAGCAGGTTGCTTTACTAAACCTAATAATTCGTAGACTTGTCCACCAATTCCTGGAATCACTTCACCACTATTTTTATCTTTTTGTGAATCTTTTGCAAAATACACAAAATGAAATTTTGATGAAATTTCAAATGGAAACTCTTTAATTAAAGATTTTTCCGAATTTTTATGAATAACAGGGGACACAATAAAAATTTGCTTTGCATTTTTAATTTGGTTCAGCATAGCAATTAAATTGGTCCGCACTACGCAACTACCAGACATTACAGATTTAACAATGATTACATTATCAGCTTGCTCGAATCCAGGTTCAATAAATTTGTGAACAATAGGAGCAACGCTATCTTTAGATGGCAGCTGATAATGATTATTCCAAAAAACTGCAAGTTTGTTAGCAATCTGATTTTGATTCAATACAGATTTAACACCAGCTTGTAAAAAATCAGCATCTTCAGCTGTAGAAATCACCAGACATTTGTTCGATTGTCTTAATTTTGGCACTAAAGACTCAGCTAATAACTTACCTAACTCTTCCATATGCACACGATAATCACTTGGATTGTTTTTTGAATCCAATAAACCTTGCAAATGATCTTTTGCTAAACTATTAGCAATATTGCTGTAAGTACGTTCGTTCATGCCCATTCTAAGCTCCTCCTGAAGGAGAAGAATCTAGAGATGTGTCCATATCATCTAACTCACGACTGGTTAAAGACATAAATAACATCGCTAAATCTTTAGTAGTAGTTATTTCCTGAATTACTGATTCAGAAACTTGTAGGATTAAATCTAACGAAGCAGAGACTTCAATGCCTGATGCTGCATATAAATATATCCTATTAGATTGTAATCTATAAGTTAGTTTATTAGAAGATGCTGTTACAATTTGTTTAATCCAATCAGGTATTTCCCGATGAAAATTATCTGTCTTTCGAAACTTTACAAATGGATTCGGTGATGCATTTGAACAAGCTTGTTCAAATATACTTTTAATATCCTGTGCACTCGTACCTTGCAAAACCCCTAAAATCAACTTTGCAGCGTAATCAACTTGCGAGGGCTCATCAGTTTCGATTAACTCAGCAATATATGTCTTTAATTTTGTCTGATCTAAAAGTTCAACCAAGGTTTTACAATAAGGAAAGAAAATACATGTATTTAATTTTCTTAATCTTACTGGCACTTTTTTTAAATTATTAGTTTTTTTCTTCTCACAAGATACTAATAAATAATTTCGCGATTCACCAATATTATGAAATTTAGTGTCTAAAATAGTTTGTCTTTTGCATCTGGTCGTTATTTCACTACTCCAATCAGCAGCCGAACCAGAAGAATTTTTGGCTTGAAAATTATGTTTAATTGAATTTTCTAAATCCCAATAACAAATATCATCAATAAAAGCTAACTCTTGACAGCTCAACAAATGTTTTTGATGGTCGATGTCTTGAGAGGCTAACTCAAATGCTTTAAACAATTGAAAGAAATTTTCATAATCTCTCCCTTTTTTATTATTGGTTCCCCCAATATGAATTTTCTTTAAGTTTGAAAGTACCTTTTTCCCAAGTTCTTTCTCTACAAACAATTCAATACTACTCAAGATAAAAATTCCTATTTATAGCAATAGTCCACCTGTGTAAAATATATACTAATTTTAGAATTATCAAACGATTATTTAGATTACAATTTAGATAAAAGATATTTGTATTAAGTTTTAGCATTCAATGAATAATTCTCTCTTACTATTTTCCTTATAACGTCCACTTTCTCTAGTCTCTTCTAATTTTTTTTAAAGCCCATAATGATAGGTAAGTTTAGAATTTTTTATAAGCTTCACTACTTATACGCTATGAAATCATTTTTTAAATTTGGAAGGCTTTGTTGCACAAAGATTTCATAACTATATGATTTTAAAAATTTTGATTTTTTTGATCCAAAATTAAATTTATGTAAATCAGATGCTTACATATTTATGCAACAAAGCCATCTGAAATTACTTTCCAATACAGAAAGAACCGAAAATTTTACCCAACAGATCATCGGCACTAAAATCTCCGGTAATTTCACCTAGGGCATTTTGCGCCAGACGCAGGGATTCAGCCACCAGCTCACCGGCATGATAATCTACCAGCTGCTCGCGCGCTTCGGCCAGATAGTACTGGGTGCGCTTCATTGCGTCTAAATGACGAGTTCGGGCAATGAAGGTATCTTCTTCCGGCTGGAAGCCTGCATGGGCTGTAATCGCATCTATGAGCGATTGAACACCGGTTTCCTGCTTGGCCGACACGGTAATATGACGAAAACCCTGATAATCACCAATAACGGCTTCAGCACCAGTCAAATCTGCTTTATTACCAATCAGCATCAGACGTTTGGGTTCCAGATGATCGGCAAAATATTCCTGGGCCAATTGCAGCGGATCTTCACCCTGACTCAGGTCATACACCAGCAGCAATAAATCGGCCTGTTCAATTTCTTTAATCGCGCGGCGGATGCCTTCTTTTTCCACCACATCACCGGTTTCCCGTAAACCGGCGGTATCGGTCAGGGTAATCGGCAAGCCATTTAAGGTGATTTTTTCATGCAGCACATCACGGGTGGTACCAGCAATATCGGTCACAATCGCCCGTTCAATCCCGGCTAAAGCATTCAGTAAAGATGATTTTCCGGCATTCGGTTTACCGGCAATCACCACCTGCAAGCCTTCGCGCAATAATTGTCCCTGACGTGCCGATTGCTGTACCGCGGTGACTGAGCTGGCAACATCATCCAGTAGGGCCAGAATTTTACCATCGGCCAGAAAATCAATTTCTTCTTCCGGAAAATCAATCGCTGCTTCCACATGCAAACGCAGATGAATCAGTTTTTCTAAAACCGTATTGACCTTGGTTGAAAATGCGCCTTGCAGGGAGCGTACCGCTGAACGTGCTGCAGCCTGCGAGGTCGCGTCAATCAGGTCGGCAATCGCTTCGGCCTGTACCAGATCAAGCTTACCATTTTCAAAGGCGCGCATGGAAAATTCACCCGCTTTGGCTGCGGTCGCGCCGAGTTCCAGTAAACGTGCCAGCAGGGCATTTTGAATGACCGGGCCACCATGACCTTGCAGTTCCACCACATCTTCACCGGTAAAGGAGTTCGGATTGGGGAAACAAATCACCAAACCTTCATCCATCACTTCACCGCTAGCCTCATAAAACTGACGGAAGCCGGCAAAACGGGCTTTCGGCAGCTGCTTTTGGGTTAAGGCTTCAGCAATAGCATAGGATTTGGGACCAGACAGGCGAATTACCCCCACACCGCCACGCCCGGGTGGAGTGGCAATCGCAGCAATTGTTGTGGTTTGGGTCAGCATAAATTCACCTGTCGCAATGCTTAAAGTCGGGCCAAAAAAAATCCGCCTAAGAGTATCATCTTAAGCGGATTTATTCAGCTCGTCAGTACAACTTAGTTGACTGGGGTCGCTTCATCACGTTTGGCACGGTCTTTCTCAACAGATTTGTTGATCAGGCCTTGCTGCAAGATGGTGATCAGGTTGTTGACAATCCAGTACAACACCAGACCCGCCGGGAAGAACAGCAGGAACACAGTAAAGATCACTGGCATAATGCGGAAGACTTTAGCCTGCATAGGATCGGTCGGCTGCGGGTTCAGCATTTGCTGGATATACATGGTCGCACCCATGATCAGCGGCAAGATAAACCAAGGGTCCATTGCCGATAAATCCTGAATCCAGAGTAACCATGGCGCATGACGCAGCTCTACAGATTCCATCAGTACCCAGTACAGGGCCAGGAAGATTGGCATTTGCAGTAACAGCGGTAAACAGCCGGCCAGCGGATTGACCTGTTCACGTTTGTACAGGGCCATCATCTCTTGCGAGAAGCGCATCCGGTCTTCACCGAACTCTTCTTTCATGCGCTGCATTTCAGGTGCAATCACACGCATTTTCGCCATAGAACGGTAGCTCTTCGACGATAATGGCCACAGAATCAGCTTCACCAGAATGGTCAACAGAATAATTGCCCAGCCCCAGTTACCCACTAAGCCGTGGAAGAATTCCAAGCCTACAAACAGCAGTTTGGCAATTGGCCATAACCAGCCATAATCCACAGTCTGATTCAGACCAGTGGCCAGATCTTTCAGCTCTGACTGGATTTTTGGACCGCTATAGAAGGTCGCATCGACTTCTGCCACTGTACCCGCCGGTACATTAATGGTTGGCGAAGTAAAGCCGATAATATTCATATTATCGCCTGATTTACGCGATTCCAGCTTGGCGCTATACGGTTGGCCATCGGCCTGGGTCAGTTTCAGGTTACCCGGCACCCATGCACTCACGAAGTAGTGCTGTACCACCGCAACCCAGCCGCCAGTCGCTTCAACATTCAGTTTTTCTTCAGTGAAGTTGTCGAATTTCAGCTTGTTGTAGTGTTCATCCGGTGTCCCCCAGGCGCCGCCCAGGAAGGTACCCAAAGTGAAAATGCCCTGGTCCGATTTACCCGGATCATCCGAGTTATCGCGTTTGATCTGACCAAACATTTGACCTTGCCAGTTCTGGCCACTGCGGTTTACCACTTTGTGGTTGACCACAATCGGATATTCGCCTTGCTTGAAGCTGAAGGTCTTGATAATTTCTACACCGTCAGCAGTTTTGTACACCATTGGTACATTTAACACTTTCACCGCTTCACCGTCCTGATTCTGAACGGCTTTGGCATCTTCCAGGCTATAGCTTAATTTTTCAACTTCATAGTTTGGACGACCATTACGGCTGCTGTCTGGTCCATTCAGACCAATCAGGCCTGACTGAGCGACATAGGTACGTTTGTCATCGCTTTCAAGCATTACAAACGGTGCATCACTGTCTTTATTTTTGTCATGATTGAGTAATTCAACACGAACAATATCACCACCTTTTGGATTGATCCAAAGATGATAAAGGTCAGTTTGTACTGAAATAAGCTGCTGACTTACAGGTGCAGTGGCATCTGTGGTTTGAGTCTGCTGCGCTGAAATATTTGCCTGCGGTACATCAGAAGCTGCTGTAGCGGTTTGGCCATTTGGCAAATCTGCAGACACTTCATGTGAAACCACCGCAGCCTGTTGCTGTGGTTGGGTTTCAGCATTTCCATAATCTTTTTGCCAAGCCAAAATGAGCAAATAAGCGACAACAAACATGGCCCCGAGAATTGCAATCCTGGCCCATTGTTGCATATCTATTACCCCAAGTGGTTAGAGTGATTTTGGTTCAATAAACGTTCACGAAAGGGTACAGCAATGTGACCCGTTTGAGAATCTATTTGCTGAAATGAAATAAAACGAATTGCTTTGGCCGGTACAGGGTCATAGCCCGAACCACCCCACGGATGACAACGACAGATACGTCTAGTCGCCAGCCACACACCACGTCCGGCCCCATGGATCTGGACTGCTTCCAGGGCATATTGAGAACAGGTTGGAATATAGCGACAACGTGGTCCAAGAAGCGGACTAATCGCAATCTGATAGAAACGAATCAACCAATGCAGTAAACGTACCATTGGTCATCTCTACTGATGTGGGGAGGGAGCTATTTTAGAATGCTTTTTGGCAAGGCGGTGCAATTTCTGCCAAGCAAATTGTAATTGCTGATGTAACTCTGCATTTGGCACTGTTTCAATCCCCATTTTGGGCATCACCACAATATCCAGTACAGCCAATTGCTGTTGATGCAGGCGAAAACTTTCGCGAGCAAGTCGTTTTACTCGATTTCTTTCGTGTGCACGACGCACTTTTTTCTTGGCAACAACAATACCCAAACGGCTGTTCAGCAGTTCGGACGGTTTTGCCAGAAATAAGAAATGGGGTTGATGCACTTTAAAAAGCGCACCATCAAACACATCTTTATAATCGGCAGCACAGCGTATACGAAGCTCTGTGCTGAAGCCATAAAGTGATGTCATAACACCCAAGTCGATGCAGCGTGACTGATTAAACAGTTAAGCTGTGACGACCTTTTGCACGACGGCGAGCTAATACTTGACGACCAGCTTTAGTAGCCATACGAGCACGGAAACCATGAACGCGTTTACGCTTTAATTCAGATGGTTGGAATGTACGTTTCATGTCGAAACTCCAAAAATGATCTTTCTATAAAGGTCCGCGATTTTAGTGCTCATTGCTTGAGCTGTCAATCAAAAACACGGTTTTCCTTTAAATAAGCCTGATTTTTATAAAAGGCCTTAAGTTTATCCAGGAATAGGCAATTGTACATATTCTGGCTTATTCACAAGCTATCCTATTGTTAAAAAATACAAAATAAGTTATAAACAATATTATTCACATAATTATCCACAAGACCATGTGAATAAATTTATTCTCTGCAGGTTTAAATTCGAATTTAAATTTATTTTCAGTTTATCCACATCCGAGCATGCTCTAATATATAAATTCAAATTTATAAATTTAAATTTATTCTTATTAGAGTGGCTTTTTTATGTGGAAAAGCAATTTTTAAATTTAAAAAACATAGACTTTGCATGTGGATAACTGTGTTTTTATATTTTTAATACATTGTGGATAACTTTATGCTATATTTTATCCACAGCTTGCGGATAAACTTATCCACACCAGCTTTTAAATTTAAATTTAGATCTTTATGTTTGTTTTTTGGCTAAATTCGCTCAATTTCTCATGACAGATGTGGATAACTTGGTTAGAATGGCGACCCGCTTGCAGCGGACGAATGCGTTTTAAATTTAAAATGGAATAAATAGGGGTTTTCACATGCTTTGGACGGACTGCTTAAATCGCTTGCGACAAGAGCTCTCTGGGAATGTCTTTACGATGTGGATTCGCCCATTAGTTGCAGAAGAATCAGAAGATACTTTACGTTTATATGCACCGAACCCGTATTGGACCCGCTATATTCAGGAACATCATCTTGAGTTGATCACGATTCTGGCCGAACAACTGTCTGAAGGACGGGTACGTAAAGTTGAAATCCTGGTCGATTCCCGTCCGGGCGCCATTTTATCGGCCAGTGAACAGCCAGCGACCACCACCGCTGCTTTAGAGTCAGCACCGGCACCGGTCAGCCGTCCAAAAAAGGACAAAGAAGAGAGTGGCAGCAAAAACAGCCGCAAGCGTCAGTTAAACCCTTTATTTACCTTTTCTTTATTTGTAGAAGGCCGTTCTAACCAGATGGCGGCAGAAACCTGCCGTAAAGTATTGACCCATCTGGGCGCTTCACAACATAACCCGCTATTTTTATATGGCCCGACCGGTCTGGGTAAAACCCACTTGATGCAGGCAGTGGGGAATGCCTTGTTACAGGCCAAGCCGAATGCCCGGGTCATGTATATGACTGCTGAAAGCTTTGTACATGACTTTGTCAGCTCGCTACAGCAGGGCAAGGTTGAAGAATTCAAGAAAAATTGCCGTTCACTTGATCTGCTCTTGGTTGATGACATTCATTTGCTGGCCGGTAAAGAAGCCAGTCTGGTGGAGTTTTTCTATACCTTTAATGCCTTATTGGATGAATCCAAGCAGATTATTCTGACGTCGGACCGTTATCCAAAAGAACTGACCGAACTGGACCCGCGTCTGGTGTCACGTTTTTCCTGGGGCTTGTCAGTTGGGGTAGAACCGCCCGATATTGAAACCCGGATTGAAATTCTATTAAAGAAAGCCGAAAGCAGTGGCGTCGATTTACCGCGCAACTGTGCCTTGTTTATTGCCCAGCAGGTGGTCGCCAACGTGCGTGAACTGGAAGGCGCCTTAAACAAGGTGGTCGCAATTTCCCGTTTTAAAGGCACCGCGATTGATCTGGATGTGGTGCGTGAATCTCTAAAAGATGTGCTGGCGATTCGTGCGCGTACCATCAGTACCGAAAATATTCAGCGTGTGGTCAGTGAATATTTCCGTATCCCACTCAAAGAATTGGTCGGGCCAAAACGTACCCGGATTTATGCCCGTCCGCGGCAGCTGGCGATGGGGCTGGCCCGTGAACTGACCGGGGACAGTTTCCCTGAAATTGGCATGGCTTTTGGTGGTCGTGACCACAGTACCGTGATGCATGCCTGCGAGAAAGTACAAAGCCTGCGCGAAGAAGATCCAATCTTCAACGAGGACTATAAAAACCTGCAACGCCTGTTGCAAAGTTAGGCCGGTTTGGTCAAATTCTGTTCTTGCAATGCGGCATATTCTGCCGCATAGTACACTGCTAAAAAATTAATTTTTATCTTCATCATCTTCAGTTGTTAGAGGAATGTACCGTGCGTTTAAAAATCGCCAAAGAAAGCTTACTCAATGTTCTATCACATGTTGTAGGAGCGGTTGAACGTCGCCATACGTTAAACATTTTATCTAACGTGAAAGTTCAGGTGACCGAACAGGCGCTGACCATTACCGGTTCCGATCTGGAAGTTGAGCTGGTGGCCAGTACGGTTCTGGCTGAAGGTGCATGTTTACAGGCGGGTGAGACCACAGTGCCGGCACGTAAACTGATGGATATCTGTAAATCTTTGCCGACTGCGGCTTTAATTGACCTGCAGATTACTGAAGATCAGCGCTGTATTTTAAAATCAGGCAACAGCCGTTTCGTGTTGGGCACTTTACCAGCCGAAGATTATCCGTTATTGGCCACTGAAAATACTCAAGGCACACAGGTAGCGGTGACTCAGCGTGAATTAAAACGTTTATTTGAAAAAACTGCCTTTGCCATGGCGGTGCAGGATGTACGTTTCTATTTGACCGGCACCTTGCTGGAAATTGATGAAAACCAGCTGCGCGCTGTGACTACCGATGGCCACCGTTTGGCATTATGTGAAACGGGTGCCTCTTCAAATGCGACACAACCGATTCAGGCAATTGTGCCACGTAAAGCCGTGGGCGAATTACAGCGTTTACTCAGTATTGAAGATGAGCAACTGTCCCTGTTAATTGGTCGTGAATTGTTAAATGTAACCATTTCCGTGCCGAGTCGTGACAAAGAGCAGGGTGATATTACCGTGCGTTTCACCACCAAGTTAATTGATGGTAAATTCCCGGACTACCGCCGTGTGATTCCACGTGGTGGTGATAAGGTGGTGATGATTGCACATGACGTGTTCAAGCAGTCGTTACAGCGTGTGGCGATTTTAAGTAATGAAAAATTACGCGGCGTATTCCTGAACTTTAATGCAGATTCACTACAATTACGCGCCAACAACCCGGAGCAGGATGAAGCGATTGAAGACCTGGCTGTGCAATACAACAATGCACCGCTGGAAATGTCGTTCAATGCTCAATATTTGCTGGATGTATTAGGTGCACTGGATGGTGATGATGTGGCGATGACCATGACCGAAGCCAACCAGTCGGTACTGGTGCAAGACCCAGCGCAGCAAGATCAAACCTATGTTGTGATGCCGATGCGTGTCTAAGCTTGTATGTGATCTGACACGATTATGCATATTACGCGTTTAAATATAGAACGTGTTCGAAACTTAAAAGCGGTTGCACTCGTCGGGTTGCAGCCGTTTAATGTCTTTTATGGTGCCAATGGCTCCGGTAAAACCTCGATTCTGGAAGCCATTCATTTACTAGCCACCGGTCGTTCCTTCCGTACCCATATCCCCAAAAACTATATTCAGCATGATGCCCAAGATGCGATTGTATTTGCCCAGTCGCCCACCGAAAAAATCGGCATGCAAAAACTGCTGTCTGGGGAACAACTGATTAAGGTCAATGGTGATCATATTGCCACCCAGGGGCAGCTGGCCAAACTGCTGCCGCTACAACTGATTGATCCGCAAAGTACTGATATTATCGACCACGGCGCCAAACCGCGCCGGCAGTTGCTGGACTGGATGATGTTCCACGTGGAACCAGAATTTTATCATGCCTGGCAATACTATTCGCGGGCCTTAAAACAGCGTAACAGCTTACTAAAAACCCGGCGTCATTTAAGCCTGGCAGAACTAGAACCGTGGAACCAGATGCTGAGCCAGTATGGTGAAATGCTGCATCTGCAACGCTACAGTATTATCGAGCAGTGGCAGCACTATTTTCAGCAGGATTTACAGCAGTTGTTGCCCGATTTAAATATTCGCCTGGAATACCATCCTGGATTTCATCCGGAACCGGGTTTAATGAGCGATTTGGTCAATCATCATCAGAAAGATGTGGAGCGCCGTTATACCGAATATGGACCGCATCGCGCAGATTTACGTTTAAAAACAGCGACGGGCGATGCCGATGTAGTGCTGTCACGCGGACAAAAAAAGTTATTGATCATGGCTTTAAAACTGTCACAGATTGCAATGCTGCATGCGTGCAATAAGGAAACTGTGGTATTATTAGATGATCTGACAGCAGAATTAGATTTAACCGCACAACGACGTTTAATTGAGCGATTGAGCCAACTTGGTAGTCAAGTTTTTATTACCACCTTAGACCATGAATCAGTGCAGAATCACTTACATGATTTGTCTATTTCCTATCAATTATTCAATGTTGAAAACGGTACTGTTCAAGTTGTTGTGCAATAGTTTTTTATCTTTGGATAGACCAGTTTTTACTAGGGAGAAACCATGAGTTCAGAAGATCAATCTGCCACTCAAACAGAACAAACCAATGAAAAGGCTTATGATTCCTCTAGTATCAAAGTATTACGTGGCCTAGATGCTGTTCGTAAACGCCCGGGCATGTATATCGGTGATACAGATGATGGTACCGGTTTGCACCACATGGTGTTCGAGGTGGTCGATAACGCGATTGACGAAGCGCTGGCCGGCCACTGTGACGAGATTCTAGTTACTATTCACGAAGATGAATCGGTATCTGTGGCCGATAATGGTCGTGGTATTCCAACCGACATTCACCCGGAAGAAGGCGTATCGGCTGCCGAGGTGATTCTGACCATCCTGCACGCCGGCGGTAAGTTCGACGACAACAGTTATAAAGTGTCGGGCGGTCTGCACGGGGTCGGGGTATCAGTGGTAAACGCCCTGTCGAGCAAACTGGAACTGACCATTAAACGTGCCGGTCAGATTCATCAGCAGGAATACCGTCATGGTGATCCGCAATATCCATTAACCGTGGTTGGTGAAACAGAAGAGACCGGAACCATGATCCGTTTCTGGCCAAGTGCTGAAACCTTTAGCCAGACCATTTTTAATGTCGATATTCTGGCGCGCCGTTTACGTGAACTGTCGTTCCTGAATGCCGGTGTACGCATTGTCCTGAAAGATGAACGTATTAACCTGGAACATATCTATGACTATGAAGGTGGTCTGTCTGAGTTTGTGAAATACATTAACGAAGGCAAAAACCATCTGAATGATATTTTCCATTTTACCGTGCAGGCAGAAAATGGCATTGGGGTTGAAGTTGCGTTGCAATGGAATGATTCTTATCAGGAAAATGTGCGCTGCTTTACCAACAATATTCCGCAAAAAGATGGCGGTACCCATTTAGCCGGTTTCCGTGCCGCGTTGACCCGTGGTTTAAACAGCTACATGGAAAACGAAAACCTGCTCAAAAAAGAGAAGGTGGTGGTTTCCGGGGATGACGCACGTGAAGGTTTGACTGCAATTATTTCGGTGAAAGTGCCTGATCCAAAATTCTCTTCACAGACCAAAGAAAAACTGGTGTCGAGTGAAGTGAAACCTGCGGTTGAGCAGGCCATGAATAAATCTTTCTCGGAATATTTACTGGAAAATCCGCAAGCGGCCAAATCGATTGCCGGCAAGATTATTGATGCAGCGCGTGCCCGTGATGCAGCGCGTAAAGCACGTGAAATGACTCGTCGTAAGAGCGCGCTGGATATTGCCGGTTTACCGGGTAAACTGGCCGATTGTCAGGAAAAAGATCCGGCTTTATCTGAACTGTATCTGGTCGAGGGTGACTCTGCGGGTGGTTCAGCCAAGCAAGGCCGTAACCGTAAAATGCAGGCGATTTTACCGCTAAAAGGTAAAATCCTGAACGTGGAACGTGCCCGTTTTGACAAGATGATTTCATCGGCAGAAGTCGGCACCTTGATTACTGCACTGGGCTGCGGAATTGGCCGTGAAGAATATAACCCGGACAAGCTGCGTTATCACAAAATCATCATCATGACCGATGCCGACGTCGATGGTTCGCACATCCGTACCTTGCTGCTGACGTTCTTCTTCCGTCAAATGCCGGAGCTGGTGGAACGTGGTCATATCTATATTGCCCAGCCACCGCTGTACAAGCTGAAAAAAGGCAAGCAGGAACAGTACATTAAAGACAATGAAGCACTGGAAACCTATCTGATTTCCAATGCCATTGATGAACTGGCCCTGCATGTCAGCGCAGATGCACCGGCGATTCGTGGTGAAGCACTGGCTTCGGTGATTGCCGATTATCAGACCTCGCAAAAGAGCCTGAGCCGTTTAACCTTGCGTTATCCAGCCAGTCTGTTAGATGGTTTGTTAGCACAAGAAGCGTTCAAGCTGGATCAGGCACATGATCTGGATTATGTACAGGCCTGGGGTGAGCAGCTGTGTGCCTATATCGCGGCCACTCAAAGCAGTTTACGTCCTGAACTCAGCATCGAAACCTTTGACAAAGAAGATGCAGAAGGACAGAAGTCTGCGATTTACTGGCCACGTATTACCATTTATGTGCATAACCTGCCACATGCCTATTTGCTGGATGCCGGTTTACTTGGTTCAGGTGAGTACGCACGTTTGCTGAAGAACTCGAAGAGCTGGTTTAGCCTGATTGAAGAGGGCGCGTACTTGCAAAAAGGCGAGCGCAAGATTCAGGTTAACAGCTTCCATCAGGTCTGGCAGCATATTCTGCAGGACTCACGTCGCGGCATGATGATCCAGCGCTATAAAGGTCTGGGTGAAATGAATGCCGAGCAGCTTTGGGAAACCACCATGGACCCGGAAAACCGTCATATGCTGCAGGTGACCATTGAAGATGCGATTGAAGCAGACCGGATGTTCTCATGTTTAATGGGTGATGATGTGGAACCACGTCGTGCCTTTATTGAAGAGAATGCCCTGAATGCCGATATTGATGCCTAAGGGCATTATTTAAAAAAAGCGCCTGCGGGCGCTTTTTTGTTGGCACTACGGATTAGGGCGTGAGAATGATTTTGCGGCAATCCTGTTCGCGTTGATCAAAAATACGATAGCCCTCGGCAGCATCGGCCAGTTTCATCGAACCTCTCCGTGGAAACCACCTCTTTTTAGGGCATAGGTATCTACATAATTCCTATGCTTTAGGTTAAATTGAAGAGCATGCTCTTCAATTTAACATCAAAGGCTTAGATCAGCGTCTTGTCAAACGCTACAATAGCCTCGTAAAGCTCAATATGAAT
>NZ_VOXR01000142.1:0-951 GCF_013420645.1 Acinetobacter sp. C15 | reverse complement strand
AGCTTAGCCATTTAGTAACCCTACCTTACTTGCGGAACGGGAAGTCAAAGGCAGCCAGCAGAGCGCGGCCTTCTTCGTCAGATTTCGCAGTAGTGGTAATGGTAATATCCAAACCACGAACGCGGTCGACTTTATCGTAGTCGATTTCTGGGAAGATGATCTGCTCACGGACACCCATGCTGTAGTTACCACGACCGTCGAAAGACTTAGCGGACAGGCCACGGAAGTCACGGATACGAGGTACAGCAATAGTGATCAGGCGCTCAAAGAACTCCCACATGCGTTCGCCACGCAGAGTTACTTTACAGCCGATCGGATAGCCCTGACGGATTTTGAAGCCTGCAACAGATTTGCGTGCTTTGGTGATCAGCGGTTTTTGACCGGAGATTGCTGCCAGGTCTGCTGCTGCGTTATCCAGCAGTTTTTTGTCAGCGATCGCTTCACCAACACCCATGTTCAGGGTGATCTTCTCGACCCGAGGGACTTGCATGACAGAATTGTAGTTAAACTCAGTCATGAGTTTTTTAACTACTTCGTCTTTGTAGTAATCATGCAGTTTCGCCATCGTACTACTCCAAATTACTTGATAGTTTCGCTGTTAGACTTGAAGAAACGGACTTTTTTACCGTCTTCGAATCTAAAGCCTACACGGTCAGCCTTGCCGGTTGCCGCATTGAAGATTGCTACGTTGGAAACCTGAATAGCGGCTTCTTTTTCAACGATGCCACCCGGTTGGTTCAGGGCCGGAACCGGCTTCTGATGTTTCTTAACCAGGTTGATACCTTCAACAATGACCTTGCCGGAAGACAGGACATTCTTAACTTTACCGCGTTTACCTTTATCTTTACCGGTTAACACGATAACTTCGTCATCACGACGGATTTTCGCTGCCATGATTCGCTCCTTAGAGTACTTCTGGTGCCAGAGAGATAATTTTCATGAACTTCTCAC